>JBDNGW010000360.1:0-8755 GCA_041689735.1 Leeuwenhoekiella sp.
AATTTGCAAGTCCGTTTCCGCCATCGGCAAAAGGGCGCAGTTCAATGGGATAGATCGGTTTCCACGTATCCAGAAAAACATTGGCCTTTACACTGAGTTCCGTGTTTTTCTCGTTGAATAGACGCGTATAACTTCCGCCGAAACCTACCGAAAAATAATCATATTCGTTGGAAAACGAAACATTTGCAGACCAAATCTTATCCCGGTCGTCTGAACTGTGGCTATAAGCAGCGTTTAAATTCGTCCATACATCGCTGGAAGATGCTCCGGAGGAAGACACAAAGGGATCGGCCGGCCCAGAACCATCAAACGGATCGATATTGCTCGATGATGCCGACGTGTACGCCGAAATATTTGCGTCAATGTTCAGCACATCATCGGCATTCAATGGAATGGCAATCACAATACTGGGCGCAAAATCAGTCAACTCCTCGGTTCCCCGACCGCCGGTCACCGCTGCATTGTCCCCGGTTTGAGAATAATAGCTGGCCAATATATCGACTTCAGTGTTTTCAAGCCCCCGTTTTTTATAAGTGCTGGTCGAATCTGGCGTTTGTGCAAAAACGCTTATTCCACTGCAAATACCGATTAAAATCAATAAATATCCCTTCATAATTAAGTATTAGTTGCAGCCACAACCGCCACCGGTCTTGCCACCATTGGCACCCACCGCTGCCTCACGGTATGCATGAAAATTAGTCTCAAAACGGTCTATATTTTTAGTGCCCAGCACCATATCTGGATCATTAATGTACACCTTTTCATACTCCCTAACCGCAGTGCAAGAACTGAGACAGACTAGTAGAACGGCCATAAATCCTATTTTTTTGATCATTTTGAATCTATTTTTATATTTTTTGAAGTGCTTATATTTCCCTGATCATCAATTATGATGCATTCTATGTTCGGTAATTGATTGATACGATCCAGCCCGGTTTCCTTTCCCATTACAAAAACCGATGTTGCCAGCGCATCGGCGAGCTCTGCCTTTGGTGCAAAGACAGTCGCGCTGATGATACCGCTGGAAGGATAACCTGTACGGGGATCAATGATGTGCGAATACCTTGTGCCGTTAAAGGTCACAAATTTCTCATAATTGCCCGAAGTGACCACAGCGCCCTCTTCTATGGGCAGCAGTGCAAAAGCATTGTTTTTGTTCATCGGGTTGGTTATCGCCACTTTCCAGGTGCTGTCATCGGGCTGTTTGCCCCAAGTGCTCATATCGCCGGAAGCGTTAATAATGCCCGCAATCACACCATTTTCCATTAAAAGTGCTTTCGCTTTATCTGCCGCATATCCTTTTCCTATAGCGCCAAAACCTATTTTCATGCCCGGCAGTTTTAGAAAAACACTATGATCACCCTGGTTTAAGATGATATTTCCGTAGCCCACTTTTTTTACCGAAGCCTTTACCTCGGTAGAATCTGGCATGCTGGTCATGCTGCCGTCAAATTTCCAGAGCGCATCCATTGAAGCATAACTGATATCAAAGGCACCGTCGGTCAATTCTGAAATTACCTTGGCGCGCTTAATAAGATCATAGAGTTCCGGAGCCACCGGTACTGGCTTGATCCCAGCATTTCTATTGACTTCTGATGTCTGTGAATTGGGATCCCAAGAGGAGATCAGTTTTTCGATGCGGGTTATTTCGGCTACTGCCAAATCGATAGCGGTTTGAGCTTCTATTGAATCTTGCGCTACAACCGTAATCTCAAAACGGCTGCCCATCAATTTAAGTATGCGCTTGTGCGTTTCCTGAGCAGAAATAGAGAGCGAAATCAGTATTATTACAGTAAAACAGACGGTTTTTTTCAAATCTATTCTTGTAAGGAGTTGAGTGTTTTTATGTACTCTTCTGGAGAGATATGTTTATAACCGGTTTTGCCCAACACTTTTCCATCTTTATTTAAAACCACCACAAGCGGGAAGTAGCCCTCTTTGTTGTAGGTTTCGGCCAATTTATTATTTTTCTCCTGCTGTTCCGGTTCCAGCGCATTTTTACCATTACGTGGAAAATCAGCTTTTAGCATCACAAAATGATCTTTTGAATATTTTTTAAAGGTATCTGTAGACCAGATTTCGCGATCCAGTTTAATGCAGGGCGCACACCAATCCGACCCTTGAAATACTAAAATAATAGGCTTGTTCTCATTAGCGGCAATTTTTTCGGCTTGGGTAAGATCGGTTTGCCATTCTTGCGCCTGAGCGCAGTGAATGCCTAGAACAATTAAAAGAAGTGCTATGGTTCTTTTTACCAACATAATTTTTTGATTTTAATTCCTACGGAAGGTTTAATTCCTCATTATTTTCCCCTAACTTATTGATTATGATAAGGTTTTCACCCTATTTCTTTTCAAATTTACTCTATTTTTGGAACATACAGAAATTAGACAAAGAAACTTAAGTCAATCTTAAGACAGCACCAGTCAAAATTTCAGTTTAAAGTTTAACATTTGTAACATGCGTATTTTAGTTGTAGAAGATGAGCCGGGAATTGCCAGCTTTATAAAACAAGGCTTGGAAGAGGAATCTTTTTCCATAGATATGGCAGATGAAGGAAAAAAGGGGCTGGGAATGGCTCTTTCTGGTTCCTATGATCTCCTGCTTTTGGACTGGATGCTGCCCGGTATGAGTGGGATTGAGATTTGTACTCAGGTAAGGGTAAACTTTCCAGATCTTCCCATAATCTTCTTAACCGCAAAAGATACCGTAGAGGAGACCATTTTTGCACTGCAGACCGGTGCAAACGATTATATCAAAAAGCCATTTCACTTTTCTGAATTGTTGGAGCGTATCCGCGTGCAGTTGCGCAGTCTTTCTTCTTCGGAAAACGAGATTTTTGAGATAGGAACAGTTAGGCTTAACACCGGTACCCATCAAGTTTTTAAGGAAGGCGAAGAAGTACATTTAACCCATAAAGAATTCGCACTTTTAGAATTTCTGCTACGAAATAAGGGCAAGGTCTGCCGCAGGACGCAAATTATTGAATGTGTATGGGATATTCATTTTGAATATAATTCCAGCGTGATAGACGTTTATATCAATGCGCTGCGCAAAAAATTGGCACTTAGCGATACAGAAAATTACATACTTACCATACGCGGCGTGGGCTATATCATCAAAGAATCATGAATTTAAAATTCAAAAACAGGATTGCCCTACATTACATTTTGGCAACAGCCATTATAATTGCAATAGTTTTTACGGCAATATTTTTTGTGGTCAAGAACACAGTATATGCCAATCTTGACAAGGATCTCAATTTTGAACTAAAAAAACATACGCAAGAAATCACCGTTATAGACGACACCATTTATTTTACCAATAAAGCAGAACTGGAAGAACGCGAACACCTTGAGGTTCAAGTAAACCCGGTTTTCGTTCAAATTACCGGAAAAGAAGGTGTTCTACTCGATAAATCTCCTAATTTAAAGGAAAATCGGTTGTTTTCTGTAGAAAATCAGGAGGTGGGCAGCCATTATAATTCAGTCTTGGCCAAGACTCCAATTCGACAGGTACAGTTGCCCATAATCTATGACGGGAAGACCAAGGGTTATGTGGTCGCAGCAATGTCTCTAACGGCTTCTCTTATTGTAATCACCAAACTGGGCAACACGCTTCTGCTCTTGTATCCCATAGTTTTATTGGGTCTATTTTTTATCTCCAGTTTTCTTGCCGGACGCAGTATAAAACCCATACGATCAATAATTGCAACTTCTAGCAAGATCACGCGCAACAACCTGAACGAGCGCGTGGCCCTTCCCAATCAAAAAGACGAACTTTATGAGCTTTCTTCAACCATAAACGAACTCTTGGACCGGCTGGAAAATACCATTGAGCGGGAGCGGCAGTTTACTTCCGATGCATCACACGAACTGAGGACGCCGCTTTCTACGCTGCGCGGAACGCTGGAAGTACTCGTGAGAAAACCACGCAACCAGCGGGAATATGAGGAAAAGATAAATTTCAGCATTTCTGTGATCGATTTTATGACGCTAACACTAGAACAATTATTGTTATTGGCACGAATGGAAAATCCAATTACCATTGCCCAAAAAAACAATGTGTTCCTGCCCACGCTCATCGATGATATTTTAACCAAGTACAAACGGGAAATCAGCAATAAAGAACTGAAGGTAAACCTGGAACTTGACGATGCCGAAGAAAGCACCGTACACCGATATTATGCCAATCTTATATTGGATAATATCATCGAGAATGCAATAAAATATTCAAAGGATCTGGGCACTATCTATATTTCGCTTAAGCGAAAAGAAAACCGCATACGCTGTGTTATTGAAGATGAGGGAATAGGCATAAGGAAAGAGGAAATGGATAAGCTGTACGATAATTTCTATCGGTCAGATGCGCTCAAGCATAAACACATTTCAGGCAACGGCTTGGGGCTTTCTATCGTTAAGAAATCTGCCGAAGCAATTGGGGCGCAAATAACAATTGAAAGCGAATTAAATAGTGGTACTTGCTGTACCATAGTATTTTAAGCCAATCTTAAGGCGCTGTCGATCAAAGGTGTAGGCAATCTCAATACCTTTACCTTGAATTTTAAAAACAAATAAAATGTCAGCAGTACACCTTCACGCAATGATCATTCATTTTCCCATCTCGCTATTGATGGTTGGGTTTCTCTCTGAGATCATTGCACTATTTTACGATAGAATCCTTTTCAGGAAAATAGCATTTTACCTTTTACTGCTGGGTGCGGTTGGGGCGATAGCGGCCTATCTCAGTGGTGGTTATGCCGCCGAGGGTATCGAGACGGGAAGGCTGGCCGAAGCCATTGAGGCCCATGAAGAAGCGGCGCTTATAACGCTCAGGCTTGCCATCATCACGGCAATCTACCGTGCAACCTTACTCTTTTTTAAATATGAACGCCCTTGGGCAAAATGGGTGGGTATCCTATTGTTTGCTGCATTGGTAGGTTCTATCATAAATACCGGCGATAAAGGTGGTGAATTGGTCTATGAGCACGGGGCGGGCCTAGAGTTGAAACTTCCAGAATTTAACGAAAAAGTACAATAACATTTAGGGATATAAATTATTCCCTGACAAAATCTATAGTTATGAAAAAACAAGTTAGTAGTACCGTAATGGCGATGGCCTTCTTTGGATTATTATTACAATCGTGTAATGACAATCCACAAAAAATAGAACTCCGGAATACCACGGAACAAAACAAGGCCCTTCCCGATCAATCAAACGGTGCAACCGTAACAATCGAGAATAAAAAGCTAGATCCCAACGGCAAAGCCGCCAAAGATTTACAGGACGGCTATAAAGGGGAAAGAACGGCAATAGCCAAATATCAAGCATATAGTAAAAAAGCCGAAGAAGAAGGATATCACGATATTGCACTTCTTTTTAAGTCGGTGTCAATGGCAGAGACTGTCCACGCTGGAAACCACCAGACAATAATGGAAATGGAAGGCATAAAAGTCCCAGAGGTCAAACCCGAATATCCCTTGAAAGACACCAAGGAAAACCTGAAAAATGCAATTGGCGGTGAGAGTTATGAAGCTAAATCAATGTATCCAAATTTCATAAAAGATGCCAATGCCGAAGGCAATTATATGGCTCAGATGAGTTTTACCTATGCCTATAATGTAGAAAAAAAACATAGGGATTATTACAAGGCAGCTTTGGCCGATCTGGAAACAGACCATTTGAACTCTTTGGCCAAAGTGTATTATATATGTCCGGTATGCGGAAACACCTATGCCAATAAGGCTCCTGAACGCTGCGAGATTACACTCGCAAAAGCAGATACCTTTACTAAAGTGGATAAGCTCTAAAATAAATTCTGGTTAGTGTTAATGGTTCAATTGTCAAATTTTTGGGATCATTCCCGGGGTTTTGGCTTTTTTATTGGCCGAAATGATGGATTCCTTTTTTAATTTGAATCCTAAAAGCGGTGTATGCGAGTTTGGCAAAACAAAGCTATCGTTAAATCGAAAATAGAAAAGCCGGAAATGGGTTGATAGACCCATTTCCGGCAAGATCTTTCAAGCGATTTTGACGTTTATACCTTCGAAGCAACTACATTAAGGTTGGGATCTGCTCTATCTTTTGGTCTATTGGCTATAGCTTTCTCAACGCCATTGCCGGGGCCTCGTCAGCTTTGTGAAAAAGCTCCATTTGCCTATTATGATTTCATTGGGCACACCTTTAAGCGCTCCCGCAACGGTATAAAATAAACGCTTCTTTTCATCATTATCAAACACATTGAACAGGGCATGCACTTGTTTAAAATTGTCGTGGTCATCCTGACCGGTTCATTAGCAATGCGCATATCTTCTTACAGCAAATGACTTTGAAAACGCCCATTTTTCTTTATTAGTAATTTGTGCGTTACAGACCTGGTAGGATCTTGTTTGAATGGAAAAAAATAAAAATGCCCGATATCTATAAATGATATCGGGCATTTCCAATAATTTCTCATTTTGAAATTCTATTCGTCCTTGACGTCATAACGGTCGAGCATCATGACTTTGTCCCAGGCCGCAACAAAATCTTTTACAAAGCGCTTTTGCCCATCATCGGCACCGTAAACCTCAGCGATGTTGCGCAGTTGCGCATTACTGCCAAAAATCAGATCGCAACGGGTAGCTGTGTATTTGGTCATTCCGCTAGTGCGCTCATTAATATTGAACAGCATTTCGTTATCACCTTGGGGAACCCACTTATAGTCCATACTAGTTAGCACCCGGAAGAAATCATTAGACAATTGCCCGGGGCGGTCAGTAAATACACCATGTTTAGAGTAATCATAATTTTGATCCAATACACGAAGTCCACCTACTAAAACCGTCCATTCTGGAGCGGTCAATGCTAATAGTTGGGCACGGTCAAGAAAGATTCGTTCTGATGGAACACGGTATCCTATTTTATCATTATGGTAGTTTTTGAATCCGTCAGAAACAGGCTTCAAATAATCGAAAGCTTCTACATCAGTCAGTTCTTGAGTAGTGTCCATACGTCCTGGCGTAAAAGGCACTGTAATGTACGTACCAGCACCTTTAGCTGCCTTTTCAATAGCAGCACAACCACCTAGAACCACCAAATCTGCCAAAGAAACTTCCTTGTTATCCGATTGATTAGCATTGAAATCGCTTTGAATTGTTTTAAGAGTATCAAGAACCTTATTAAGTTCAGGAGGTCTATTCATTACCCAATTGTTCTGTGGTTCCAAAGCTATACGCGCTCCATTGGCACCACCTCTTTTGTCGGAATGGCGGTACACCGCCGCCGAAGACCAAGCTGCAGAAACTAAAGCCGATATGCTTAGATCACTGCCAAGGATCTGATTTTTCAAATCGGCTATGTCACTATCATTAACCAATTCATGATTGCAAGCCGGAATTGGGTCTTGCCACAACAAATCCTCTTTTACTACTTCAGGACCCAAATAGCGATCTTTTGGCCCCATATCTCTATGTGTTAATTTGTACCAAGCTTTTGAAAAGGCTTCTGTGAAATAATCAAAGTCATTTAAGAATTTATCGCATACCTTACTATATATAGGATCTACCTTTAAAGCGATATCAGACGTCATCATCATCAGATCGTTCCTCGTTCCATCGAGATGTGCATCTGGAGTTTTTGGAGCACTTGGATCTATGGGAGTCCACTGGATGGCTCCAGCAGGGCTTTCTATCTTTTTCCATTCAAATTTAAACAGGTTGATCAAGTAGTTATTGTCCCATTTTGTAGGATCTGGAGTCCATGAACCTTCAATACCATTGGTCATTGTGTACTGAGCAAATCCCGTGCCTTCTGGATTCTGCCATCCCATACCCATGGCCTGAATAGGTGCTGCTTCTGGTGCTGGACCTATCTTATCGGAAGTTACCATTCCGTGACTCTTCCCGAATGCATGTCCCCCCGCAATTAAAGCTACCGTTTCTTCATCATCCATAGCCATGCGCTTAAATGATTCTCGAATTGCCCTGGCAGAATCCATAGGATTCCCATTACCACCAGGACCTTCAGGATTTACATAAATTAACGCCTGATGTGTAGCAGCGAGAGGATTTTCAAGGTCCCGATTCTCGTCCGAAGGTTCTCCCTTCCAGCGGAGCGTTTGGGTTACCATTTTATCGGGATGACCGTCGTAGTACTCACCGACTTTTGATTCCTTAAAGGGCTTGCCGTTCCAGAATTCTGGTCCCCAGTAGGTACTGCGGTCTGGTTCCCAAGCATCACGTCTTCCTCCACCAAAACCATAGGTAGGAAAATTCATGATTTCTAAGGCACAATTACCGGTTAAAACCATAAGGTCTGCCCACGAAAGTGCAGCCCCATATTTCTGTTTAATAGGCCATAGCAGGCGCCTGGATTTGTCTGTATTTCCATTGTCCCACCAGGAATTGATAGGGGCAAAACGCTGCATGGCTTGTCCTGCACCACCTCGGCCGTCGGCGATACGATAGGTACCCGCTGCGTGCCAAGCCATACGAACCATTTGCGGACCGTAATTGTCGTAATCTGCCGGCCACCAATCTTTTGAGTCAACAAGTAAAGCCTTAATATCCTCCTTAAGTTGATGGAAATCTATTTTAGTAAAAGCTTCTTTATAATTTTCGTTACTTATTGGATTGGCTGCAGGCTGTTCTTGGTGTAGCAACTCCACTTGTAAACGGTTGGGCCACCAGTCATCAATCTGGGGAGGAGTTCCAATTGCTCCTCCTATGCGGGTTCCCCGAAATGGACACTTGGCGAGATTATCTGTATTATTCAT
>JBDNGW010000361.1:0-2715 GCA_041689735.1 Leeuwenhoekiella sp.
ACTCGAAGTGACATTGACAGCTTCTCGATACATCCCGATGATCCAGATAACTATCGGGGCGGGACACTCGAAGTGACATCGTAAGCTTCTCAATCTAAAACAACCAATTTTTGGTGTTTTAGCGGACTTTTTAGTTGTAAAACAATTCAATCTAAATTATACAGGTTCGAATAGTGTCAGTTCGAGTGATTTTTTCCTTCAAAAAAATTGTATCGAGAATGGGTATTAACCGGAAAACGCTGTTTTCAATATAGATCCTTTTTGGCTTAAAAAGCCTTCAATATGTATGGACTTTATAGAAACAGAAGGCTTCTCGACCTGCCTACCGGCAAAGGCAGGTACATTTTTAGTTCCGCTCTCGCTACACAAAAAACACTCGAAGTGACATTGACAGCTTCTCGATACATCCCGATGATCCAGATAACTATCGGGGCGGGACACTCGAAGTGACAGTACCGTTTTATTTCACACCCATCAATTCCACATCAAAGATCAAGGTTGCGTCTGGTGGTATTGCGCCACCTGCACCGCGGGATCCATAACCTAAATTTGATGGGATCACAAAGCGCGCTTTATCACCTACTTGTAACATGCCTACGCCCTCATCCCAACCGGAAATCACTTGACCAGCTCCCAGTTTAAAATCAATGGGCTCATTTCTTTTATAAGAAGAGTCAAATACGGTTCCATCAGCGAGCTGACCTTTATAATGTACCGATACGGTTTTGCCTTTTTCTGCTTTTTTGCCTTCCCCTTTTTGAATGATCTTGTAGCGCAAGCCGCTATCTGTTTTCTCAAAACCGGCCGCTAGTTTATCCAAAGAAGCTTCGGCATGCGCTTTGTCTTCCGAGAGGCGTTTTTCCCGCGAACCTTCAAACGTACGGAACGCTTCCACCGCATTAAAATCTTCGGCTTCTTGCCCCTGGCGGATGATTTCCACTTGATCCATCATATCGCCCTGAGAAATGGCATCTACCACATCTTGACCTTCAACCACTTTACCAAAAACGGTGTGTTTGTTGTCAAGCCATGGCGTGGATCCGTGGGTGATAAAAAACTGGCTGCCGTTAGTGCCTGGGCCTGAATTTGCCATTGATAATGTACCTGGGGTATCGTGCTTTAAATCTGGATGAAATTCATCATCAAATTTATAACCGGGACCACCAGTTCCCGTTCCTTGGGGATCGCCTCCCTGCACCATAAAATCAGGAATCACACGGTGAAATTTAAGTCCGTCGTAAAAGCCTTCTCCTTGCGATTTTGCCTTATTCTCAAGGTTTCCTTCGGCCAAGGCCACAAAATTACCTACCGTTCCCGGCGTTTTTTTATATGTAAGTTGCACCAAAATTTCGCCTTTTGGCGTATGAAATTTGGCATATATACCGTCTTGCATGTCTAAATTTTAAAAATGAATCATAAAGGTAATGTAATTGAAGTATTGGCGTTTAAAATTGGCTGTTTATACTCCTATTTTCACCATTTTTAAGGCTTTTTGGGTAGTTTTTGGATCAGATCGCAAAACCAAAAAATGCTTTCCCAGTTTCCATTTTCGGTCGAAGAAGTATTTAAATCCCGCTTAACCCGTTCACCGACCTTAAAAGGAATGGGGTTTTTAAAATTGGGCCCGTCGTAAACAAAAGTGTGAAACTCACCATTTTCTCCACATGGATCCACACCTCCGGGCAAGTCATCCAAAAAAGCCTGATCGTATTCCCTTCCGCAGAAATCCCTGCCCAGCAACTTATCGCTCACCGCAACGGTTATGGCTTTAAAACCCAGATCTATAATCTTGCGCGCGAGTGTTGCGGTGTTCTGTTTCCATAGTGGATAAACGCCCTGTAAACCGACATTCTGAAGGCTTTTCTGCCGATATTCACGTAGATCTTCCAGAAGAATATCCCCGTAAATGGCGTGTGTAAATCCCATATCAACCAATTCCCGAAATTCAGCTTCCATCGTTTCCGTATAATTTTCCATGGAAATGGACTCCGGAAGTTTTATCTCGCGTAGCGGAATCCCGATCGCTTCGGCCTGTTTTCGTAATAATGCAACAGGTAATCCGTGCATGGAAACCCGGTCGCGGTCTGTATTTACAGTTGTGACTAGCAAGTCTATACTTTGATTTTCTTCCGTCAAGGCAAGAAATAGGGCCAACGCGCTGTCCTTGCCACTGCTCCAGTTTAAAAAGGATTTATTCTTCAAGTAAAAATGATTGAATGGCGAGTTCGTAGCTTTTTAGACCAAAGCCTAAAATAACGCCCGCAGCATGTTTGGAAATGTAGGAATGATGCCGAAATTCTTCCCGCGCAAAAACATTGGATATATGAACCTCAATAACTGCGGTTTTTATAGCGGCAATTGTATCGCCAATGCCAACAGAAGTATGCGTGTAGGCCGCAGCATTTAACACAATTCCGTCAAAAACAGTGTCAGCCTCCTGTAATTTCGTGATCAGATCACCTTCGCAATTCGATTGAAAATAGGAAAGTTCGGTTTCCTTAAATTTAAACTGCAGCGCAGAAAAATAATCTTCAAAAGAGCGATTTCCATACACATCTGGCTCCCGTTTGCCCAACATATTAAGGTTGGGACCGTTAATGATGAGTATTTTAAGTTCTTTGGACATTGGTGGAAGTTTAGAGTTTTTAGTTCAGAGTTCAGAGTTGCAAATTACAGATTGTTGATTTGTGTAATGGTTGAATTGTTTATTGCTAA
>JBDNGW010000362.1:0-1675 GCA_041689735.1 Leeuwenhoekiella sp.
CCCCGAGGCTTGCCTCGCGTTTTTGAGGAAAGTTTGAAAACGGATGGTTTTCATCAATCAAAAAAAAATTCCTCTAAATGCCTCGTGGGCTTGCCCCGAGGATTATTTACTAAGATGACCTTACAATCTATGTGTAGTCTCTATACAATCTTGAGATAAAACTACACTAGGATTTACAATTTTCGGGGTGTAGCGTAGCCCGGTCATCGCGCCTGCTTTGGGAGCAGGAGGTCGCAGGTTCGAATCCTGCCACCCCGACAAACCGCCATTGGCGGATATCAAAAGACTGTTAATCGTATGATTATCAGTCTTTTTTATTTTATATATGTTCATCTGATATCATATAATACTAAAAAAAGGTGTACGATTCGGTGTACTGATGCGTATCCATTTTGTGGTAACTTTAAAGAGCTTTGAGACAATTTGTAATGGTTTTTGCAATCAATATTTTTTCAACTAAAAGACACACAAAAGGCGAAGCGACAATACATTAGCGGTAATTTTCTTCGCAAGGAACAACAGGAGTGGCCTAACCAAACTTGCGATCTATGCGAGATAACGGTCCACGGGAAACGTTCGGAGATCAGTTTAGAGCGGTACTTTCGGGAATACGATGGGTTTACTTCAAAGAGCAGGGCAAGGGGTCATGCCGGGTCCGCAAGACAACTAAACAACTATATTGATGAGGTTTACATACTGATACTCAATGTTTATAGGCCATTATTACAGGAACATATCTTCATAACCTCCCAAGCGGTCAAGGCACGGTTTCTGGGTAAGGACGACCATCACATAACCTTACTTGCACTATTGATTACCATATCACTAACATGGTAAAAGTGCTCATTCCGGCACAATAATAAACTACTATACCACCGTGAAATACCCAATAAGATTCATCGGGGCAATTACCGCGAACCAAGATATTTTTCTTTAACAATTGCATAACAGTTTTATCGTCGATTTTGAGCAGTAGGTAAGGAACTTCAAACCCAAAAAGGACAGAAAGACCTGTACCACCAAAGGAACGATGAAACATTTGGAAAGGCTGAAGAAAATTGTCAACCTTGCCGTAAGAATAGAATGGCTCGAAAAAGACCTGTTCCAAAAATTCTAGTTGACGTGCGAAAAAACGAAAGGAGTTTTTTGATGGAAAGGGAACTCGATCTTTTGGAGAATACCACATTATCAAAGCCCTAAAGGTGGAAAGGGTAAAGTATATATTCTTGTTTGCCTGTTATACTAGCCTATCCTATATCGACCTCAAAGAACTTTCCGACAAACAACTGGTCAAGGGGATCAATGGCCATTTATGGATATACACTATAAGGGCAAAGACCAACAAGGCCGTTAAAATACCGTTGCTGCCCAAGGCACCCCTTTGAAACGGAAGAAGAGTATCAAGCAAGAATGCAATGGTGGAAAGATGCCAAATACGGTATGTTTATTCACTGGGGCTTGTATTCCATCTTAGGCGGCGAATATAAAAAACTAATGGATCAATTTGATCCAGAAAAATTTGACGCCGATGAATGGGTGTCTGTTGCCAAGGAAGCTGGAATGAAATACATGATCATCACATCTAAGCATCATGATGGTTTTGCGTTATTTGATTCCAAAGCATCTGACTATAATGTCATGAACACGCCTTTTAAAAGAGATATTATTTAAGATC
>JBDNGW010000363.1:0-5365 GCA_041689735.1 Leeuwenhoekiella sp.
AATTTACAGACTCAGCACAATGGATCAAAACTATACTGAGCAGGTCATTACAAAGGCCTGATGCCCTAAATATTTATAAAAATATTGAAAATGATTATGTTAACATATATGCATCATCGCAATTGTTTAGTTGAGCCAAGGAAAATAAGGAAAAGGGCATGGTCATGCTGAATTTATTTCATCATCACATTTACTGCTCAACGGTCTGGCTACCGAAACTTTGAAACAAGTTCACGGTTCGTTGTGTTCCGGATTATTCCCCAAGATATAATGCACGGGACTATTTGAGCTAAGTTTACCAGCTTTTACTTGCCGTTCATTCAGGCTTATTGAAGTTTTTATGCACTTGATTTGATAAAATTTACGGTAATCAATTCGGAATTATCTTTTTTCAGCATTTTTAGGAGAGATCAATTTCGTGTAGTAATTAAAAATTGCCAAATGTGAACCGGTTTATATCAAATGGAGTCTATTTAATCGGTTTTTATCCAGTTGTTAATAATTATTGCGATCATTGATATAATGCTTTGAATTCCATAGGAAAGTTGGGGAAGTTTAATGGAAATTTCCCAAAAACATTGGTTATTAAAATGCTTAACAAAGTCAAATCGTCAACAATGAAGTAATCCAATGCTGTTTCATATTAAAACATCAAAGCTTAAAACGAACAGCTGAAAAAAATTTGTCTTTATTGTGGTCATATTATCAAGTGGTACGGAAGTTAGATTCCGGAATAGGAAGATTATAGAATCGGCTTCCTTATGAATACTCACAATTTATAGTGTTCAAAAGGCCGTTTTTAAGGCCAAAAACCTCATTTATTCATCCCAGAAAATGCGATCTAGAAGCGTTACATCGGGCACATTTTTTCCGTTACGGCTCACTTCTGAATCAGGATAGGCGAGCCTTCTGATATATTGCCCGTTCAATTGTGTGTTTAGGTTTTCAGGAAGGGTAAAATCAGAATACTTGTAATCGTACCTGCGTGCATCAACCCAGGTTTCTGGACTTAGAAATAGCGCCACCCATTTTTCCTTAAAGATATCGGCTTTAGTAAATGCGGAAACGCCCATGGAAACAGCGGCATTTGAGAGATAGGTGTCAATTGCTCCTTGAGGTATTGCCAGCTTTTGCATATGTGCGGTTATCCCGGCCAGATATGCTGCGTACGATCTGTTTTTGTCGATTTCAAAAGAAGCTTCAGCCTCAATGAACTTTTGCTCGGCAAAAGTTGCTATGAGAATAGGGGAAAGATCTGACGAATAAAAATCACCAAGTTCTAAGGTAGATCTTGCTCCAGCTGCAGGAGCATTGCCCCTTCCTGCTCCATTTTCTGTCCCTACATAATCGCCATCGTCAGTGGTGCTGATCATCATTGCAAGCCTAGGGTCGACGACTCCAAAGGTGGTGCCGTCAAGTGCCTGCACAAATTGTTCGGAAATCCAACCGCCTAAAATAAGGTTTGCATTGCTTATTGCAACGCTCGCCCATGGATTGAGTGCCTCTTCAAAATACGTGACCTGTGCATCATCTGCGTTACTGTCAAATCCATTTTCTAAGGCCGTGAGTATGACTTCAGCATCATAGGCGCTGGTTTTACTATAATGATTAAGATATCTTGATTTTAAAAGATAGCCTAGTTTTATCCATTGTGCAGAATCCCCGTCATAAATAAAATCATCCTCTCCCATTGAAAATTCTGTTTTACCTGAAAGGTTTTGGATGCCGTTATCGAGCAGATTCAGAATACGTTCATAAAGTGCCGTATCATTATCGTATGCTGGGGTCAAGGTGCTAAAGCTAAAGCCCTCGCTAAACGGAATTTCCCCCCAGGCATCTACCGTAAGTGCCAGGTTATACGCTAGCATGATCTGCGCCGCTCCCTGATAGTGATGTGCCCCGCTGGCCTCTGCCTGTGCAATGAGATCAGACAGATCTGTCATTACATTGTACAAACTAGACCAAGTGCCGCTATAATCTACAGGATCCATAATATCGGAAGAGCTTCCAGGATTGGGAGAGGCAATATATTGCACGTAATTTGTAGAAATGCTGGCCATTCTAAAGGTGTTTTGAGCACTTTCAAAGGTAGAGTTTACCATCAGGCCAGCGAGGGGTGCCTCAGTGGGATTGTTTGGATTTTCGTTGATGTCAAGATAATCATCACATGCCAAAAGAGTGAGACATCCCAGGAACAGTACGTTACGAAATAATTTATGTGAATACATATTAATTTTTTTAAAGACCTATATTAACTGTAAAAAAATAGCTTTGCACCCCAGGATATCCCAGACCAGTTAGCCCGGTTGCATTTCCACCGGCACCGTCGCTAAAAGATTCTGGGTCAAAACCGTCCCATGGGGTGTATAAAATAATATTATTGGCCGCAATAGAGACCCTAACAGAGCTAAAGGGTAGATTTTCAAGTGTTTTTTCCTGAAAATTATAACCAAGGGAAATATTGCGCAGTTTAATGAAGGAAGCATCATGAACAAAATTTTCACTTACCGTTCTATAATTGTTTCTATAATAGCCCGCTCCATAATCCCTTTTATAAGGCCCAATACCTTGGCCTAAAAACACGGGTTGCGTGTTGGGGCTTGCATCAGCTAGGACACCGTTAAAAACTACAGTTTCATTACGGTTTAAGGTATATTTTGGAATACCAAATGCCGAGAAGAAGTTATCGTACTGACTGTATTGATCCACCTCTGCCCTAAAATCCATTAAAAACGACAGGTCAAAACCCTTGTATGTAAATTCATTATTCAGGCCGCCAATATATTTTGGAGTGACGTTTCCCAGTACGAGCTGGTCGCCATTCCTTACGGGGAAACCATTATCCCCTATAACTTGAGGGAGCCCACGATTTAAAAAGATACTGTTGGGGATCTGCACCGGTGCGTTCATAACTGCTACCAAAAATATTACCGTATGCTTCGCCTTCAATTAGCCTTAAACTAACGCTACTGCCAGCGTAGCCATATTGACTTCCCACTACTATTTCATCAATTCCTTCGCGGATGCTAATTATTTCATTTTTATTATAGGAAGCGTTTAAGGTAATGTCCCACCTAAAGTTTTCATTCTTAATAGGAGTGGCTCTTAAAATAGCTTCAATACCTTGATTTTCGATTTCTCCTGCGTTAGTAACAAATGTGGAAAACCCGACAGCATTAGAAACGGGCACAGGTATGATTTGGTCTTTACTGTTTGACTTATAGTATGTTAAATCCAATCCCACCCTGTTTTTCAAAAAACCGTAAATCAGTACCGAATTCTATGGACGTGGTCTTCTCGGGAACGAGTTCTCTGTCCCCAAATTGGCTAAAGCGCGTAAACCCCACTTGACCCCTTAGGGGATATACAGACGGTGAGGTATAAGTCTGGCCTATTAAGTACGGATCTGTATCCTTACCTACTTGCGCTATCGATGCCCTCAGTTTTCCGAAGGTAAAAAAGTCTGGCGCTTCAAATGCTTCGGTAAAAACAAAACCCAGGTTTGCAGAAGGATAAAAGAAGGAATTGTTTCCGATAGGCAGCGTAGAGGTCCAGTCATTTCTTGCGGTTATGTTTAAAAATAACATTTCATCATAATTGACGAGTAAATCTCCGTAGAGGCCCACTAGCCTCTTTTTCCGTCTATCCTGTTCATTAGAAATTTGGGCAATATAACTGAGATCATAAAACCTGGGGATCACAAAATTCTCGCCCAGGGCTTCGATCCGCTCATAATCCCTTTGGAAAACATCATTTCCCACACGTAGCGTGGAACTCAACTTTTCACTCCACGTTTTTTTAAATGTCAAGTAGAAATTGGAGTTGATGTCCCTGCTGCTTATACGTGTCTCCCTTATAAAACCTTGAGAGTCTAAAGCAGCTTCACCATCTATTCCCAATGGCCCCGGGGTTATTTCGGTGCGTTTATCGCTGTAATAATCTGTTCCTAACAAGTAATTTATGTCCAGCCATTCTACAGGACTGTAAGTAAACCTCACATTTCCTATGGTACGGTTCACCTCGTCTTCATAAGTACTGAAACGAGCGTCGTAGATAGGATTTGTATTGGTCCCTACACTGCGCATGGTGCCATCTTCATTTATGTAATCGGTAATATCTGCATTTGGGGTCCAGTACATCATCCGTTCCATAAATCTATCATGAGGAACATGGTTCCCGCCAGAAACGGTATAGTTTATATTTGCTGAAAAGGTGAATTTATCACTGAATTTAATTTGCCCGCTTAATTTAGCGGAAATTCGCCCCCCAGTCACTAAATGGAATGATTCCCTCGTGTTCCAGTCGGCCCAAAGAACCATAAAAGGTTGCTTTTTCATTTCCGCCCGAAACACTAATGGAATTATCGGTCTGTACACCAGTTCTAAAGGCATCCCTCCAGATATCATAAAAACGGGCACTTGGGTCTATTTTTTGAATTTCATCCATGGAAGGTCCCCAGTTGGGCCAGAAAGAATTTGGGTCATACACCCCTGAAAATCCTTGGCCATAAACCTTTTGAAATTCAGGATATTGATTGATTTCATCAAAGCCTACTGAACTGTTTATATTTATCCTCACCTGTCCCGCTTCCCCTTTTTTTGTGGTGATGACCACCGCACCATTGGCAGCTCTAACGCCATATAAAGCAGTGGCCGCAGCGCCTTTTAAAACGTTCATTGATTCTATATCGTTCGGATTAATATCCGCTGCTCTATTGGATAGCCCTCTTGGAGTTCCGGCAGATTCTACGGTAGAATTGTCTATGGGTACGCCGTCTACCACAAACAGCGGTTGATTGTCTGCGTTAGGGTCTAGTGAATTGATACCTCTGATAATAATCCTTGCACTTTGACCTGGTGCTCCGCCAGAATTCGTGATCTGTACTCCGGCCACTTTGCCCTGTAAGGCGCTTACCACGTTTTGTTGTTTTGTTTTCGTAATTTCTTCGGCATTGATTTCTTGTACTGCATAGCCCAAAGCCTTTTTTTCCTGCTCAATACCAAAAGAGGTCACCACCACTTCATCAAGGCCTTCTGTGGTTTCAGTCAATGAAACGTCTATTGTGCTTCGGGAATCAACCATAATTTCTTTTGATTCAAAGCCGATTGATGAGAATATTAAGGTAACATCGTCTTGAGTTTCTATCGAGTACTTGCCATCAAAATCCGATACTGTACCAGAGTTGGTTCCTTTCACTACAACATTGACTCCCGGGAGCGGTGTGTTGTCTGATGCAGCTGTTACTGTTCCCTGAATTGTTTTTTGCTGGGCTAAAATATTGGAAGTTGGAACCGATAAAAGCAAGACAAGTATCAGTAGTTGATTTTTCATGCCTTAATAAATATGGAAGTTTGGATAATATTTA
>JBDNGW010000364.1:0-2804 GCA_041689735.1 Leeuwenhoekiella sp.
AGATTTGTATCGAGATAAATTAGGTCGAAAGCTTCTCGACCTGCCTACCGGCAAAGGCAGGTACATTTTTAGTCTCCGCTCTCGCTGCGACGAAAAACACTCGAAGTGACATTCCATTAGCCTACAACAAAACCAAATATTCTGTCAGATCGAGTGAATTTTCGAGGCGTTAGCCGAGAAGATTTGTATCGAGATCGTTTTATTCGAAAGCTTATCGGCTTGACATCTAAATAATATTTTCTGGTATCTACTATTTTCCATATAGAACTTGCTTTTTTAATTTCATTTATTTAAAAACAGCGTGAATCTATCTTAAATTAGACTTAAAATGGTATTTTCGGATATCATTATGAATATTCCCTATATTATTCAAAAATAAATTTTAAAATCGATGACAATTCAATCTTTCCAAACCAAACTTTCAATACTTTTATCCTGCTTCTTTCTAGCAAGCTGCTCTTCCGAAGCACCTCATTGGCAACAACTTTTTAATGGTAAAGACCTCAGCGACTGGCAGATTAAAATCAGGGAATTTCCACTGGGTGAGAACTTTGGCAACACTTTCCGGGTCGTGGATGGCAATATCCAGGTAAATTATGATCAGTATGACGATGCTTTTAAACAGCGTTACGGTCATCTTTTTTATAAAAAGCCCTACTCCCACTATCTCCTTGCGACGGAATACCGCTTTATTGGAAAGCAGCCCACTGATGGCGAAGGATGGGCCTACCGCAACAGCGGAATCATGATTCACGGCCAAACTCCAGAATCTATGGCCAAGGATCAGGATTTCCCCAATTCTATTGAAGTGCAACTTCTGGGAGGAAGCGGCGAAGGGGAACGGCCAACGGCCAACTTGTGCACCCCGGGAACGCAATATGTTCAAAATGGGAAAATCGTCACCACGCACTGTATAAATTCTTCTTCAAAAACCTATAATGGCGACCAGTGGGTTCGTGTAGAAGTGCTCGCTCTGGGAGATTCCATTATTAAACATTATGTAAATGGCGAAGAAGTCCTTGCGTATGAGCAGCCGCAGCTAGATCCCGTAAATGGCGAAAAAACCGGAAAATTGCTTACCGGTGGCAGTATTTCGCTGCAAAGCGAAAGCGCCCCGGTTGAATTTAGAAAAGTGGAGATCATAGATCTTGAGCCTTATAAAAACAATACTTCTGAAATTAATACCATTATTGACCGATTTTTGACTCAAAAGAAGAATATTTCTCAAAACTAATAGTTGCACGCATGACATTTATAAAAAGTTTTTACCCCCTTTGCATTTCCGTAGCCATTTTGGCAAGCTGTGAATCCAATAAAACCGACGAACGAACGGTTAATATTAAAGCACTCACTGCTTTTTACGGTGAACCGACCACCGAAAAAGATAGTGTTAAAGTCGGGGCTCGCGAACAAAATGAGCTTCAGATAGACAGTTTCGCCGGCGCAGATCTGATCCCCAGTCCGGCATGTTTGGCAACTTCCGCCACCGGTGAGGTTTATGTGGGCGTTGATCGTATAGGTTCTCTGGGCAAGGAACCCGAAAAAGGCAGTATTATTAAGTTGGTCGATACTGATAATGATGGCAAAGCCGATTCCCATAGCCTTTATGCGCAGGTTGACAATCCGCGTGGAATTATTGCTGTGGGCGATGCGCTCTATGTCCTGCACACTACTTTTTCAAAAGAGACCGGGGAGGCCAGTGGGATGGATTTAGTCAAGTTTGAAGACAAAAATAAGGACGGTGTTGCCGATGGCCCATCACAACCGCTTATAAATAACATCAGCAATCCCGAAACGTTGAGGACACAAGGGACTGACCACGCTACGAACGGCATCCGCATGGGCATAGACGGATGGATCTATATTGCCGTGGGCGACTTTGGCTTTTATAACGCTACCGATCAAAGCGGAACCCAGCTCACCATGCTGGGCGGCGGTATCGTGCGCGTGCGGCCCGATGGTACCGAAATGGAGATTTATACCCACGGAACGCGCAACATTTATGACGTGGCCATCGATCCTTTTATGAATATTTTTACCCGCGGAAACACCAATGACGGCGCCGGGTGGAACATCAGGTTCCTACATCATTTGCAAAGTGCGGAATATGGATATCCCAAACTCTTTAAGAATTTTACCGATGAAATACTTCCGGCGCTGGCAGATCTGGGAGGTGGTTCGGGCACCGGAAGCTATTTTATGGATGACAATCGCTGGCCGGAAGAATACAACCACGTGCCCATGATGGCGGACTGGGGAAGGAGCGAACTTTTTATTCACCGTGTTTCGCTGGACGGCGCCAGTTTCAAGCAAACAGAAGAAGAATTTATTGCCCTGCCCCAAATAACCGATCTGGATGTTGATGGTTCTGGGCGCATGTATCTCGCCGCTTGGGACGGTGCCGGCTACACTGGAAGCGACAATAAAGGTTTTGTTATACGCGCAGTGCCGAAAGATTGGAGTTATGAAGCTTTTCCCGATCTCAAAGAAATTGCTTTTGACAGCCTTGTACCCTTACTGAAATCGCAAAACGCGGTGAGCCGTTTGTATGCCCAACAGGAAATGCTCGCACGTTCTAAGGAAAAAACGGCTCCAATTGCCCTAAAAATAGCTGAAAATGAGCAATTATCGCTTAAAGTCCGTGTTGCAGGAATCTACACTTATGCCCAGGCGACCTGCGGAAACGGTGTGGAAAACCTGGAAAAATTGGCGCAAAATGATGATGTCCGTGAGTTTGCACTCCGCGCACTTGCTGATCGCAAATCCTGCCTTCAAAATGTGGACACGCAACTTTTTGTTAACGC
>JBDNGW010000365.1:0-6285 GCA_041689735.1 Leeuwenhoekiella sp.
AACTAAAGACCGCCTTAAAATAAGATTGCCGTTTTTAGCGTAATTTTGTAACCAATGAATCCCGATGAATTTCCCGCACGCAAGATAATCCATGTGGATATGGATGCTTTTTACGCCTCTGTCGAACAGCTGGATAATCCTGAACTGCGTGATAAACCTGTTGCCGTAGGCGGCAGTTCTCAACGTGGCGTGGTTGCGGCTGCCAGTTATGAGGCCCGCAAATTTGGTGTGCGCAGTGCCATGGCCGGTGGCCTTGCACGCCGGTTGTGTCCAGAGCTTATCTTTGTTAAAGCCCGTTTTGACCGCTACCGCGAAATAAGTCAGCAGATACGCGCCATTTTTCTGGAGTATACAGATCTGGTAGAGCCGCTGTCACTAGATGAAGCGTATCTTGATGTTACCCAGAATAAAAAAGGCAATCCCAGCGCCACACTTATTGCCAGGCAAATACGCCAGCAGATCAAAGAAAAAACCGGATTGAATGCTTCCGCGGGAATTTCTGTTAATAAATTCATCGCTAAAGTGGCAAGCGATATCAATAAACCCAATGGTCAAAAAACGATCAACCCAGAAGAAGTGATCCTGTTTTTAGAACAATTGGAGATCAGAAAGTTTTATGGCGTGGGCAGGGTTACGGCCGAAAAGATGTATCAGTTGGGCATTTTTACCGGGGCCGACCTTAAAAAAAGGGATCTTGATTTTCTTAGTGCTAATTTTGGAAAGAGCGGTGGCTATTATTACAAAGTAGTGCGCGGGGTGCATAACAGCTCCGTAAAACCGAACCGAATCAGGAAATCGCTGGGTGCCGAGCGTACTTTCAACGAAAATATCTCTTCGGAAATCTTTATGATGGAACGGCTTGAAAATATCGCCGAAGAAATAGAACGCCGGCTCAAGAAATCCAATGTCGCTGGAAAAACGGTCACTTTAAAGATAAAATACAGCGATTTTACCTTAAAAACGCGCAGCAAAACCCTTAATTATTTCATCAGGGACAAATCGATCATTCTGGAAACCGCCAAAGAACTGCTCTTTCAGGAAAAAATGGAAAACAGCGTGCGCCTGCTGGGCATTACCTTGGCTAATCTTAATACCGAACCGGAAAAGGAAGCTAAAAAAAAACAGGAGATCGCGGTACAGTTAAAGTTTGATTTTTGACACGATAAAAACCTTAATAATAGTCCGAAAACTAGCTTTATAAACCTAAAAAACCCTTGAAAATCGTTGATTTTGAAGGGTTTTTGCCAAATTTTAGGATGTATTTTACTAGTTTCCTACAATTTCGCGTACGCGCAAGGTGTTTACCATTCCTTTTTCGGTAATGGGCATTGCCGCAAGACTGATCACCATATCCCCTTTTTTAAGGAAACCACGCTCTTTTGCGATCATGTTGATGTCTTTCACGGTCTCATCTGTAGAGACAAACCTGTCATAATGAAATGCCTTTACGCCCCACAATAAACTGAGCTGGGAGACGATCCTTTTATTTGAGGTAAAAACCAGAATGTGTGCCATAGGCCTCCATGCCGAAATTTGAAAAGCGGTGTACCCACTATTTGTCAATGTGGTAATTGCCGTTGCTGAAATTTCATTTGCCATAAGTGCCGCGTGGTAACAAATAGACTTGGTGATGTACCGCTTTGTACGAATGTGCGGTGGCTCTTGAGGAACGTGAATAAGCGGTGAATCTTCTACACTGCGTATAATGGAAGACATACGCTCTATGACCTGTACGGGATATTTACCCACCGAGGTCTCCCCGCTCAGCATGACCGCATCTGCGCCATCCATAACCGAGTTTGCCACATCATTTACCTCAGCCCGAGTAGGAGTAAGGCTTGAAATCATAGTTTCCATCATCTGGGTCGCAATAATTACCGGTATACGGGCTTTTTTTGCCCTTAAGACCAGTTGCTTCTGAATAAGCGGAACTTCTTCAGCAGGGATTTCAACCCCTAGATCCCCACGCGCCACCATAAGGCCGTCACTATAGGAAATAATCTCATCAATGTTTTTTACGGCCTCTGGTTTTTCAATCTTGGAAATTATTGGAATTTTATGATCAGAATGCTCTTTGATCAATTCCTGTAACTGGATCAAATCCCCTTCGTGCCGTACAAAGGAAAGTGCAAGCCAATCTACGTCCTGCTCTATGGCAAAAATGGCGTCTTCTATGTCTTTTTCGGTAAGTGCGGGGAGCGATATGTTGGTGTTTGGCAGGTTTACCCCTTTACGTGAGCGTAACGGGCCGCCTTGTATCACAACAGCTTCCACCTCTGTTTCCATGTCTGTTTTAAGCACTTCAAAAATGAGCTTGCCGTCATCAAGCAAGATCCTTTCGCCTGTATTGACATCTCTGGGAAACTGTGCGTAATTCATGTAAACACGCTCTTTTGTTCCTTCAAATTCTTCTTTGGTAGAAAAAGTGATGATATCACCTGGGTTTACAATTACTTCTTCTTTCATCATGCCTACACGAAGCTTAGGGCCTTGCAGATCTGCAAGGATGGCAGTATTGTACCCAAATTCTTCACTAAGGTCCCTTATCATTTTTATGCGCTCTTTGACATCTTCATAATTTGCATGGGAAAAATTGATTCGAAATACATCTACACCGGCCTTTATCATATCCTGTAAGACGCTCTTTTCGCTTGTTGCTGGGCCCAGCGTGGCCACTATTTTAGTCTTTTTTTGATTTGGCATTATTCAAATATTAAGTTTCGTTTAGATTTTAATTTGTTTACATTTACCGCATAGGCGGTTACCACTTGCGGGATCTCATTGATCTGGGTCAGTATGGTTTTTGGGGTTGTGGTATCAGATTCTAGCTTTAAAAAAAAATCTGTTTTCTTTAGTTCCGGGATTAGGTTGATCAATTTAAAGTTTTCCTGCGTAGTGAAGAGGCTTATATTATCCTCTAAGAACGGGTGTTCTACCCTACATCTATTACCCACCAGCGTGTACGACCGATAATTTTTTGAATCCTCAAAAGTAAACAAAGAAAACAAAGCCTCATGCCCCTCTTTCTTAAAATCGACATCTTTAGTCTTTCGCTGTAGCTGTATGCCAAGGTGCTTATTTAAATAATAAGCAATTCTATAATCTTCGAGGGAGCAGTGAATGGCAATGAGACTAAAATCATATTCAAGCGTATCGCTCAGAATCAACTTGAATGGTGGCATATAGGTACTGATAAGCGTTAAAGATAAAGAAAGTCACAAACAAAACAGAGGATCTGTTTTTAGTAAAAAGTAAATAGCTGTATTTAATTGAATTCCTGCGGGTTAATTTTATCTTGAAATGCATAATAGGCCCTTTTTGCCGCTTTTTCTTCAGCTTTCTTTTTTGAAGTGCCCCTGGCTTTGGCCACCTTTTTTTTATCTATGAAAAGCTTTACCGAGAAATGCTTGATCGCATCGTGCCCAGAATCTTCATAGGTCTCAAAATTGAACTGTTTTTTTTGCTTCTGGCACCATTCTATAACCAGGCTTTTGTAGCTAATTACGCGCCCCTCCAGTTTCTCGATATCTACATAGGGATCTATGACCCGCTTGTTTATGAAACGCTGCGCATGGGCATAGCCCAAGTCACTGTGTATGGCCCCCACTAGGGCTTCAAAGAGATTGCCGTGTATGTTGACACCAAAATTCTCCTTAGGTATCGCTGCTCTGGCCAGTTCCAATAAATTAAGGTCGCGCCCCAGTTCATTGAGATGCTCACGGCTTACCACCTTGGAGCGCATCTTGGTAAGATAACCCTCATCACCACGGCCTACCTCGTTAAAAAGGTAGGAGGCGATCACCGCACCCAGCATGGCATCACCCAGAAATTCAAGCCGCTCATAGTTAAAATTATTCCCCTTATCATCCTTGAGGTTCAGGGATCTATGAGTGAATGCCTCTTGATAGTACTTCAAGTTTTTTGGTGAAAATCCTATTATTTTTTTAATCTCACCAAAAAAAATCCCGTCCTTTTCAGAACGGGAATTAAATATGTTGCGTATAGCACCCATACCGGTATTATTCGCTTATTTTTTTAAACAGTACGCAGGCATTATGCCCACCAAAACCAAAGGTGTTGCTCATCGCTACGTTTACCTCTCTTTTTTGCGCCTTATTCAGCGTCAAATTGAGTGATGGATCGATGTTGGGATCTACCGTCGTGTGGTTTATCGTAGGCGGTACAATACCATGCTTCATGGCTAATATGGAAGCAATAGCCTCAATGGCTCCTGCTGCCCCTAGCAAATGGCCGGTCATTGACTTTGTGGAATTAATGTTGATATCCTTAGCATGTTCGCCAAAAACCTTGCTTATTGCCTTTAATTCTGCTACATCTCCCAGCGATGTTGACGTGCCATGTGTATTAATGGCATCTACTTCCTCTGGTTTCATATTAGCATCGCGAAGGCAGTTTTGCATCACGCGTTCTACGCCTATCCCGTCAGGATGTGGCGCAGTCATGTGATATGCATCACTTGACATTCCACCACCCACGACTTCCGCATAGATTTTAGCCCCACGGGCCTTTGCATGCTCATATTCTTCAAGAATAAGCGCACCAGCACCTTCACCCAGTACAAAACCATCGCGGTTTGCATCAAATGGCCTAGAAGCTGTTTCCGGGCTATCGTTACGAGTGCTAAGGGCATGCATGGCGTTAAAACCACCCATTCCTGCAATAGTTACCGCTGCTTCACTACCACCGCTCACAATGATATCACAATGCCCTAAACGTATATAGCTCAAAGCATCTATCATCGCATTGGCAGAGGAAGCACAGGCCGAAACCGTGGTGTAATTGGGCCCCATAAAACCATGTTTGATAGAGATATTGCCCGGGGCGATATCTGCGATCATTTTTGGTATAAAGAAGGGATTGAAACGCGGGGTACCATCACCTGCGGCAAAATTGAGAACTTCGTTCTGAAAAGTCTCCAGTCCGCCTATCCCAGCTCCCCAGATCACGCCAATGCGGAATTTATCAAGACGGTCAAGATCCATTCCGGCATCTATGATGGCCTGGTCTGAAGAAACCATGGCGTACTGCGCAAACCTATCCAGCTTGCGCGCTTCCTTACGGTCAAAATGGTCCAGCGGATCAAAATTCTTAAGTTCGCAAGCGAATTTCGTCTTGAACTTTTCGGCGTCAAAATAGGTGATTGGGGCACTCCCGCTCTTACCAGAACACAAACCGTCCCAATATTCATCAATATTGTTACCGATAGGCGTCAACGCTCCAAGGCCTGTTACTACAACTCGCTTTAACTCCATAAAATGCTTGGTTGGCTGCTTACTTCGCGTTTTCGATATAGGTGATTGCTTGACCTACAGTCGCAATATTCTCAGCTTGGTCATCTGGGATCTGGATATCAAATTCCTTCTCAAATTCCATGATGAGTTCTACTGTATCTAGTGAGTCCGCTCCCAGATCGTTTGTGAAGCTTGCTTCTGCTACGACCTCGTTCTCGTCAACTCCTAATTTATCAACGATGATGGCTTTTACTCTTGATGCAATGTCTGACATAATCTTAAATTTTAAATTTTTGTTTAGGTCGCAAAAATAGCAAACTTTACCTTACGACCATTCTAAAGGCTGAAAATGTGAAGTAATTTAAGTATTTAATATTTAACTTTTGTTAAAAAGCATTTTAAAAATATAATTATAAACTGTTGCTTTGCACTGTAAAACCTACTTATGAGCTCACATCAACGTATTGTAATCTTCGCTTCAGGAAATGGCACCAATGCCCAGCGCATTATTGAGTATTTTAAAGGGAAAAACGTCACAATTGCTCTTGTTTTATCTAACAAAGCCACTGCAAAGGTACTTGAAAGGGCAAATAAACTCGACATAAGCGCCATTTCTTTTAATAGAACAGCCCTTTATAAGACAGATCAAATCTTAGCAATTTTAGATAAAATAAATCCAAACTTGATCATTTTAGCCGGTTTTTTATGGCTTTTTCCTGAAAATATTTTGAAAGCATTCCCGAATAAGGTAATTAACATACATCCTGCTCTACTTCCAGATTTTGGCGGCAAGGGTATGTACGGCGATCGTGTGCACAAAGCAATTATCGCTTCCGCGGAAAAAGAATCGGGCATAACCATACATTATGTAACGTCTGAATATGATAAGGGAAACGTCATTTTTCAGGCAAAAACGCCGATTTCTGAAGGTGAAACAGCGGATTCTTTAGCTGAAAAAATACATGAACTTGAATATGAACATTTTCCGAAAGTGATTGAAAAACTGCTAGAAAAGGGTTGAAAGAAGTGGATG
>JBDNGW010000366.1:0-3751 GCA_041689735.1 Leeuwenhoekiella sp.
GGTAAGGAAGTGCTTGCGGTAGACCCGAAATATTTTAGGCCAACAGAAGTGGAACTACTCATTGGTGATGCTTCAAAAGCCAAAAATAAATTAGGCTGGACGCCCGAATTTGACCTTGGTCATTTAGTAAAAGATATGATGCAATGGGACGTGAAATTGATGCAAAAAGACCAATACCTTAAAGATGGTGGGTATCATACTTATAATTATTATGAATAAAGCCCTCTCTGCCTTAAAAGCCTTTCTCCGACCCTAAAGGGAGGGCTTTTGAATTTTTTTCCAATTTTCACCCTTTAGGGCATGGAAAATAAATTGATTTCCACCCTTTAGGGTAGGGGGAAGAAATTGATAGATTTGATTGTTGGTGCTAATTTATATATTGAAGGTACGCTTTTAAAAGCCTTTCCCCGTCCATAAAGGAGGGCTTTTAAATTTTCTATCAATTTCCACCCTTTAGGGTAGGGGGCAAGAAATTGATCGATTTGGTTGTTGATAGAAATTTATATATTGAAGGCATGCTTTTAAAAGCCTTTCCCCAACCCTAAAGGGAGGGCTTTTAATTTACGTCCAATTTCCACCCTTTAGGGTAGGGGGAAGAAATTGAAGATTTGATTGTTGATAGAAATTTATATTGAAGGCATGCTTTTAAAAGCCTTTCCCCAACCCTAAAGGGAGGGCTTTTAATTTACGTCCAATTTCCACCCTTTAGGGTTGGGGCAAGAAATTGATAGATTTTCATTTTATAGAAGGGGAAAGTTATTGATAGGATTTCACTCCTCGTAAAGAGGAAGATTTGTGTTTAATTAGATTTATTTATGCTCTATTGAAAGATCCAAACCAAAATAATGCTTCCATGTCAAAGGGTGCTCCAGGCAGCATTTATAAAAAGGCAAAAAAATTAAGGGAGCAAATGACTGAGGCTGAAAATGTATTTTGGGAGACTGTTCGAAATAATCGATTGGATGGTTTAAAATTTCGGAGACAACATCCTTTAGGTATTTATATATTAGATTTTTACTGTCATAAACACTTATTGGTAATAGAACTAGATGGTGGTTATCATCAAAGCCTTATTCAGAAAAATTTGGATAATGAAAGAGATCATTTTTTAATTGAACAAGGCTTACAGGTGCTTCGATTTAAAAATGAAGATGTTCTTAATAATTTAGAAAACACACTTAAAATCATTAAAAATAAAATCAGTCCTTAAAAGCCTTTCCCCCGTTCCAAAAAAGATGGCTTTTGAATTTCCCTTTCAATTTCCACCCTTTAGGGCAGGGGGAAGAAATTGAGCTATTTTTTTTTCGGTAGAATTTTACAAATTGATGGCATGTTTTTAAAAGCCTTTCAGACCCTCAAGGGAGGGCTTTAAAATTTCCCTCTCAATTTCCACCCTTTAGGGCAGGGGGAAGAAATTAAAAGGATTTTTTGTATACTTATTAAATTTGGTATTTGAAATTACATAGACTTTTGAAAATATAAATTGTAGCTAAAACATGGCGAAATCATTTTCAGGAACAATTCTGGACAAATACATTAACTACCTCTGGGCAAGCCCACGAAGTATAATTCGGAAATATTTACTGAATTTCGAGCCAAAAGGTCGCGGAATAAATCCCTCTGGAGGGATTAAAATTACATAACTGTAAATAACAGTTGATAATTATAATAGAACTATGAAAAAAGATTCTAAGATATATGTTGCTGGACATCGTGGTCTTGTAGGGAGTGCCATTCTTCAGAACTTAAAAGATAAGGGTTATACCAATTTTGTGACACGTACCCATAGGGAGCTGGATCTTATTGATAGTGCCGCTGTTGGGCGGTTTTTTGAACAGGAAAAACCGGAATATGTTTTTCTTGCCGCCGCAAAAGTAGGGGGCATCGTCGCGAACGATACGTATAGAGCAGATTTTATTTATGCTAATTTAATGATCCAGAATAATGTGATTCATCAGAGCTATATGCATGCGGTAAAGAAACTTTTGTTTTTGGGGAGCACCTGCATCTACCCTAAAAACAGTCCACAGCCCATGAAGGAAGAATATCTGCTAACCGATACGCTAGAATTTACCAATGAATCTTACGCAATCGCCAAAATTGCCGGTATCAAAATGTGCGAAAGCTACAATTTGCAGTATGGTACCAATTTCATCTCGGTAATGCCCACCAATTTGTACGGCCCCAATGATAATTTTGATCTGGAAAAATCCCACGTTCTGCCGGCTTTGGTGCGTAAAATACATCTGGGCAAAGCTTTGGAAGAAAATAATTGGGAAGTTATCCGTGCCGATTTAAAAAAGAGACCCATAGAAGGTATTACGGGCAATGCAGGGAAAGAGGAAATTTTGCGGAGACTAAAAACTTTCGGTATCTCATTAGATAATTTTAATGGAAATAGTAATAACAATACGGAAGTACGTGTAGAAATCTGGGGCAGTGGTAAGCCCATGCGCGAATTTTTATGGAGTGAAGATATGGCAGACGCTTGTGTATTTCTTATGGAAAACAGGGATTTTAAGGATATTGTAGCAAGTTCACCACAGCGCGGAGGTGAAATTCGTAATACGCATATCAACATAGGCACTGGCCAGGACGTATCCATAAAAGGGTTGGCCTTAAAGATCCAAAAAATCGCCGATTTTAAGGGTAAATTCGTCTTTAATGACGAAAAACCGGACGGTACACTTCGTAAATTAACAGACGTTTCCAAACTGCATGATTTAGGCTGGGAACACAAGGTAGCGCTGGAAGAAGGAATCGATCGTATTTACGATTGGTACAGTACTAACAAAGCAACGGGGTTGTAATAAATAATGTGTACAGAATTGACAATGTTATTTAGTTCAGAAACAAGGCAAAAAACATAGCTTTAGCCATAGCTAAAGCGAAGCCTTTTAACCGGTCCAGCATCAAAGTCAGGCGAAGTCAATGTGCACCTGCCTGTCGCACCTTGGCAGGCAGGTTTAAACAAACGCTAAGCGCTTTAGAAAGAATTTTTAAAAAAACACAACAATGCCCAAGAAAATTTTGTTCGTTGGCGATGGCAACCACCAATTTATCCTAAATCTGGTTTTCTGGTTAAAAAAATCCAAAAACACTCATTTTCAGATCGATATATTGACTTATGATCCGGTTAGAAAAGAATATAAAGACTATAAAGACTATTTTGATAGTATTTACAGTATTGAAGATTATAACTGGGGGTATCCATTAATAAAAAAAATATGGGGTCTTAGACGGCTTTACCGTTATTTCTTATATAACCAACTTTTAAAAAAACTTCCTGTTTATGATTTTATCCACTTTCATTATATAGACACTGACAGTTATTTTCTGAGCGGTCGGTTAAAAAAAACAGTAGGTTCAAAAATAATATTTTCGATTTGGGGAAGTGATCTGTACCGGGTGGGCAAGAATGACGAATTAAAATTTTTCAGGGCATGTCAGCATGCGGACTTGCTAACATTTACAAATAGGCAGGCGCTTCAGTTTTTTAAGGATAACTATGAATGGCAAATGAACAATCTTTTGATCTGCCGTTTCGGTTTGGCCCCCTTGGAAGCACTTAAAGAATTTTCGGTCTGTAAAAGCGAATCTAAGAATGTAATGGACTGGGATGGGGATAAACTTGCAATTGTAATCGGCTATAATTTAAGTCCGGCTCAACAGCATTTGGAGATTTTAAACTCCTTTCGGCATGAAAAGCTCCAGATGTTCAAGGAAAAAATTCAACTGATAGTACCACTAA
>JBDNGW010000367.1:0-4232 GCA_041689735.1 Leeuwenhoekiella sp.
CGATAGTCTGATCAAAGAAAAACTCAACGGACTCTGGCAAACTATTCTCCCTTTTGATTTGGATAATGATGGCGATATGGATTATCTTTTGGGAAATTGGGGTTTAAATACAAAACTGAAAGCGAGCCCTACAAACCCGTTGTTGATGTACCGTGCAGATTTTGATAAAAATGGCTTAAAGGAAGCGCTTTTGGCAAAGGAAAAAAATGGTAAGTATTACTTAGAATACGATCTTGACCTATTAACCTCCCAATTGAGCATGATGCGCAAAAAGTTCAACACCTATAAAAGCTATGCCGGCAAAACCGCCGAAGAAATTATGGGAAAAGAAGCCCTTGATACCGCTGAAAAATTAGAAATACATACCTTAGCCTCGGGATATCTAGAAAATAAGGAGGGAAGCTTTAAATTCCATCCCTTCAATAATGCGCTGCAGATCGCGCCCATTAGGGCCATGCTCTCTTTTGATTTTGATAACGATCAGCAAGACGAGGTGCTGATAGGCGGAAATTATTTTGGAATCACACCCTATCATGGTAAATTTGACGCCATGGGCGGTTTTCTGCTAAAAAAAGACCGAAAATTGGTTAATACTGCAAGTTTAGGGCTCAATTTTTTCCAGAAAGCGGTCAAAAAATTGAGTATAATACATGTAAATAAAGTACCGCATCTGCTTGTGACCTATAACAATGCAAAAGCAGAACTTTATAAAATAGGAGAACAATGATGAGATTTTTTGCCTTTACCGTGTTGCTTAGCCTTTGCGTTTCCTGTTCCCAGCAGGATAAACCCATTGCGATCACTGCGGCAGATTATCATACCGCTCAAGATCGTGTAACCGCGAGACAGGTGCACGATATTTTCTCGCCGCCCGTTGCTAGCCGCATTTATGCCTACTGCAACATTGCTGCCTATGAGGCCATGCTTGACGAAAAGGGAGCGTACAAAAGCCTGGCCAACCAGCTAAAAGATCTAAAGCCGATACCGGCGCCCAAGGATACTTTAGGATTAAATCGCCGTCTTGCCTCAGTGGTGGCCTTTTACGATGTGGCCAAGCAATTGATATTTTCCGAAGACCGCATTATTTTGTTCCGTGATAGCCTTTACAATAAGTGGGAACAACAAAACCCTGAAAGTTTTAAGGTATCAAAAGCCTATGGAATGCAGGTTGCGGAACATATTAAAGCATGGATGAAACAGGATAATTACGCACAGACCCGCACCATGCCAAAATTTTCGGTCTTTACGGATGATGAAGGTAGATGGCAGCCCACCCCGCCCGCTTATATGGACGGGATAGAACCGCACTGGGCAAAAATACGGCCCTTTGTCATTCAATCTTCAGACCAGTTTACACCTGCGCCACCACCACCGTTCTCCATGGAAGAAAAATCTGAATTCTACAAAGAGGTCATGGAAGTTTATGAAACCAACAATGACCCCAACGGTGCCGATGAAGATAGCGAGGAAACTGCGATCGCCCAGTTCTGGGACTGCAATCCCTACGTATCTACCCATAAAGGCCATCTCATGTTTGCCACTAAAAAAATAACACCAGGCGCACACTGGATCGGCATTACCAAAATTGCCTGTAAAAAAACAGATGCTGATTATGAGAAGTCCGTTTTCGCCTATACCAAAGCTTCCATAGCAATGGCAGATGCTTTTATAAGTTGCTGGGACGAGAAATACCGCAGCAACCTTATCCGGCCAGAAACAGTAATCAACAAGTACATTGATGAAAACTGGGTGCCGGTGCTACAAACGCCACCATTCCCGGAATATACCAGCGGTCATTCCGTGATCTCTGGCGCTGCAGCTGTGGCACTTACCTCTATATTTGGCGATTCCTTTAGCTTTGACGATGATACCGAAACGCCGTATGGACTTCCCATACGCAGTTTCACCTCTTTTAATGCGGCCTCTGCAGAAGCGGCCATAAGCCGGTTGTACGGAGGCATTCATTATCGGACTGCGGTAGAAATCGGGCTTGAACAAGGCCGTGACCTGGGTCATTATGTAATTGAAAACTTACAAATGACCGAACAAAATTTCATCGTATCTCATTAGCATTAGCAATATGAAAAAAGTAATCATTCTTTTTTGTTCACTCTTCATACTTGCTCTTTGCTGGTATCTTTTTATAAAAGAATACGATTACCAGATCACTTTTGAATCGTCTTATGGGCCAGGCACCGCCTATCAAGAAGTGCTTGATCTCGAGACATTGAACAGTGCAGATTCTCTGAAGACCATAAAGCTTAAAGGGTGGAAACCCTTTAATGAAATAACCCAGACCGTACATTTAAAAGAAGTGGATTCTATTGAACTCGTTTGGGATTTTGAGCCGCTCCGCGACAGTATCACAAAGATCACGGTAAGTACACGTAGTACCCATAACAAGTTTTTACAGCGGCTATCCATCATAAACCCTTTCCAAAAAAGTGATTACATTCAAGAATTGAAAGCAGATCTGATCACTTTTAAGAATGAGCTCCAGAAGTTTCAAAAAACCTATACGATCAAGATGGGGGAAGAACCGGTGACCGCTCCCGGTGGGACTTGTGCCTGTATCACTTCCACTACAAGTATTAATGGAAAAGCTGGTGCAATGATGGCTTCCATAGGCACCATAGAAGAGTTTCTAAGTAAAAACGGACTCAAGCAGAAGGGTTTTCCCATGGTACAGGTAAAACATTGGTATATTCCAGAAAATATAATAACTTTTGACTTCTGCTTTCCCATAGCGGGGAATCACGCTGTCAAGGCTGGAAGTAACGTTTTTATACGTAAAATCGAACCCAGAAAAGCGATTTCCGCTACCTTTCATGGCAATTATAAACTGTCGCACCGCGCTTGGTTTGATCTTTATGAACGTGCAAAAAATGAAAATATATCCATTATTCCAGAACCTCTGGAAGTGTATTATGGCAATCCTAGAAATGGCGGCGATCCCCTTACCTGGCAAGCCAAAATTTATATGCCCATTAAAGCTCAATAACGCATAAAAAACGCCCGTTTTTGATGAAAAACGGGCATTTTTAAATATTATAATTATACTATTTTGACTAGACTTCGGTAACCCCTTCAGCATTTACCTGTACTTCTTTTCCGTTTACCAAAATAACCAGAGCATTGCCTTGATCTAAACTAAAACCTGTTTTAGTTTTGCTCACGGACACTTTTAGAATCTGCCCCCTAAAATTGATTTTAAAAGAAAAACCATCCCAGGCATCGGGCATTTTTGGTTCAAAAGAGAGCTTATCTTCTCTCATGCGCATACCGCCAAAACCTTCCACCAGACTCATCCAAGTGCCAGCCATACTGGTAGTGTGAAGTCCTTCGTGGACTTCTTTGTTATAGTCATCAAGATCTAGGCGCGAAGTTCGCAGATAAAAGGTATAGGCCTGTTCCATCCTGTCCAATTTTGCCGCTTGTATAGAATGTACACAGGGGCTCAACGAAGATTCATGCACCGTGAACGGCTCATAAAAATCAAAATGTTTTTCCAGTTGCTCTGTACTGAAGTGATCCTCAAAAAAGTAAAAACACTGTAGCGTATCGGCCTGTTTAATATATGGTGAACGCAAAATACGGTCCCACGACCATCTCTGGTTGATTGGACGCTGGTCTTTCGGTAGATCTGCAACGGTGATCAGTTCTTTATCCAAGAAATTGTCCTGCTGCATGTATATGCCCTTTTCTTCGGAATATGGAAAATACATCTGATCGGCAACTTCCTTCCATGATTTTAATTCCTCTTCCTTCAAGCCGGTTTTATCAAGAATACGCTTGTATTCCGAAGCATATTCTTTACTTACTTTTTGAGTTTGTTCCAACGCATAATCCAGGCACCATTTGGCCAAATAATTGGTGTAAAAATTATTGTTTACGTTATTCTCGTATTCATTAGGGCCGGTAACGCCCAAAATTACGTATTTATTTTTCTTGGTAGAAAAAGTGGATCGCTGGTTCCAGAAACGCGCTACGGCTATCATTACCTCAAGTCCTTTTTCCGGGATGTAACTATAATCGCCCGTATAGCGCACATAGTTAAATATAGCATAGATCATTGCACCATTGCGGTGTATCTCCTCAAAGGTGATTTCCCACTCATTGTGGCATTCTTCACCGTTCATCGTTACCATCGGGTACAATGCAGCACCGTTTTTAAAACCTAGTTTTTCGGCGTTTTCTATTGCTTTTCCTAACTGATTATACCGATAGGTAAG
>JBDNGW010000368.1:0-4476 GCA_041689735.1 Leeuwenhoekiella sp.
CAATCTTGGCGAACGATTTTGCCGGTAAAAGTTCCAATTTATGCCGCATTCTGCTCGTTTTTTGAGTTTCATTATAGCCTTTTGAAACGATGAGCACCAGTTCTAAAGCTTCGTTTTTAGTGTTGATGATGTACGCGTTCCTCTCGTCGATTTCAAGATCTTCGTTGAATTGTTTAACGGCAGCAACGTGCACATCGGCAACCTTACGTATTTCAATATCCTTGCGCATGGCTAATCTTCGTTCACCTTCCACATAATCCATAAGACAAAAATGGCAAGTACCATGATCCCTACAAAAACGGCACCTATCGCAAACTTTATGGCCGCGATGATGAACGTTAGATAAGCCACAACCAGCAATACAACGACAAGCAGGGCAATAACAATGTATTTTTTCATTAGAATTGGATTTATAATATGGTTATAAGACGCTTTTAAACTGTTTTAAAAAGCGGATGTCGTTCTCGCTGAGTAGCCGAATATCTGAAATCTGGTGCAGCAGTAGCGCAATGCGGTCTATCCCCATACCAAAGGCGAAACCGGTATATTCTTTGGGATCTATGCCGCAGTTTTCAAGAACATTGGGATCTACCATTCCGCAGCCCATAATCTCGAGCCAACCAGTGCCTTTGGTCATTTTATAATCGGTTTCCGTTTCCAGGCCCCAATATACATCTACCTCAGCACTGGGCTCGGTAAAGGGAAAATAGGAAGGGCGCAAACGGATTTTACTTTTGCCAAAGAGCGCTTCGGTAAAATACTGCAGCGTCTGTTTAAGATCGGCAAACGAAACATCTTTATCTATATATAAACCTTCCACCTGATGGAAAAAACAGTGCGAACGGGCAGAAATCCCCTCGTTCCGGTATACTCGCCCAGGGGAAATAGTCCTGATGGGCGGTTTGTTATTTTCCATATACCGCACTTGTACAGATGAGGTGTGCGTACGCAGCAGTACGTCAGGATCGGTCTGTATAAAAAAAGTGTCCTGCATATCGCGGGCGGGGTGATGCTCGGGCAGGTTTAAAGCGGTAAAATTATGCCAGTCGTCCTCAATTTCCGGTCCTTCGGAAACATTAAAACCTATACGGGAGAAAATCTCGATGATCTGGTTCTTCACCTGGGAAATGGGGTGGCGCGCACCCAGGTTTATTGGTTCGCCGGGCCGAGTAAGATCACCATAAATAGAAGCTTCGTCCCGTGTGCCCAGTTTTCCCTTTAAGGTGTCCACTTTATCCTGCGCAGCTTGTTTGAGTTGGTTAACAGTCTGGCCAAATTCCTTTTTTTGCTCATTGGGAACTTTTTTGAATTCGGCAAAATATACATTCAGCAGACCTTTTTTTCCCAAATATTTTATGCGGAACGCTTCCACTTCCTCCATACTTGAGGTGTCGAACGCTTCCACTTCGTGAATGCTGGCCTTAATTTTTCCTATCATAGCACAATTTTACTTCTATTTCCTATATTCCGCGACACGAGACAGCCGGGTTCTTAACTAAATCTACCCGTATTTTTTATCCGTCTGCCTGCTTGTGGGTAGGTTTTCTGATTCTGTGAGGCCTAATTTAAAAGATGTTTTTTAATCATACCTCATCAACTTTCCCATTGGTTGTTGATTGAAGCTTCAAATTTATGAAATACCGTTGGCAACGCGGGTATTGTCTTTATAAATATATTTTATGAGGAAAAAAACCGCAAGACCGCCAAAGCTGTGCCATAGCCAATGGGTACCCATCCAGAAGAAATCTAAATCCATCTTTTTATCTATAAACCTGAAGAGCACTGCAATTCCAAAGATCAAGAATGCGTAAACGACATCTCTTGCATTATGCCATTTCGTCTTATGTAAATAGCCTAATATGGGAATGGCAATGGCCAGCGCAGTAACCAGATAGCCAAAACTGAGTCGAACATATGACGGTAGCGGCAAGGCGCGCAGGCCAAAAAAAGCACCAATTATGGTTGCGGCCAAAAGGAGGCGCTGCGGCCAGGTATCAGTCCATTTTATGATAAAATAGATCACGCCGGAAAGGCTCGTCACCATAATGGGAACCCAGTCCATAAGCAGCCAGATTTCGGAAGAACGTGTGGCGTGGTATACTGTTCCGCCCACAAAGGCAATGGCGATCATAGGTAATATCCATATCAAAAAAGGATGCTTTTTGGGCGATTTATAGACTTTTAGGCCAAAATAGATCACAATAAACAGAAATATGAGATTGCTGTAGGTATTAAAGGGTTCCACAGGAAAACGATGAGCGATGGTCTCTTTATAAATAGGACCAGAATCGTTGGGGAATTTGAAAAAAAATAGGACGGAATTTAAGAATATGCCTTGCACAGCGTGATAACCGATTTATTTAATGAGTTCTTTTTCAACAAAATATTGTACGATGGCCTCTTTCATAAGAACGGTCTGCTCGCCAGCCTTAAGTGGGGGCAAGTGTTCCAGTATTTTATAATGTGGCCAGCCCTCTTCATCTTCATAATCAAAGATGTAATACCCAAAAGGTTCCAGCAACCTGCAAATGGCGATATGCATCAGATCCAGTTTATCATCTTTTTTAAACTTCCGGTCAAAACGGCCAAACTCCTGAAGGCCTATCAAATATATGATAGCGTCAAGATCCAGCCTTTCGCCATCGGCAAAGCGTTTTGAAATGAGTTCCACCAGTTTTTCCCAGCGCTGTTTTAAAAGTTCGTCACGTACCATTTTGCAAATATAGCAACCTGTAAATAGAAATTAGTATATTTAACGCAATGAACTATCTCGACATTATTCTTGCCGTATTGCTGATTTTAGGTCTGTTGCGAGGACTAAAAAACGGCCTTTTTATTGAGCTGGCGTCATTAATTGGTCTTGTGGCCGGTATTTATGGCGCGGTGCACTTCTCCTATTACGCAGCAGATTTTTTACGGAACAATACAGATTGGGATCCGGACACGGCAAATCTGGCTGCTTTTGCCATAACTTTTTTAATCATCGTCATCGCGATTTCCATGCTGGCGCGTTTGCTCACACAAATTGCCAAGCTCGCTTTTCTGGGACTGGTAAACCGGTTAATGGGTGCGCTTTTTGGGTTGCTGAAAACCGCTTTTATCGTGAGTGTGCTCTTCATGTTTATGACTGCCCTAAGTACAAAAAACCTGATTTTAGACCCAGAGGTTACGCAAGGATCTTTAATCTATCCATACATAGAACCTATTGCACCCACAGTGCTCCCCAGTATTTTGAGGGAAGTTGATGCGTATAGAAAAAAAGAGGAATAGATTGAGGTGTACATGTTTTTATTCCGCTTTGTGGAAGTCTGACGAGGAATCTCTTCTACAATACTCTGATTTGTTTTATTTCAAAGCCTTCTCTTTAAGAATGTTAGAGTTACCCATTTAAATCTCAAACTACTGTTTATGAGCATATTATTTTGTAAATTGTATTCAAATCCGATAGATATGAAGATACTCAAAGCCCTTAGCAGACAGGAATTCAAGAACCGTTTTAAGAACAAGCAGGACTGTTACGATCTGCTTGCCGAACTGAAGTGGCCCGATGGCTACGCATGCAAGCGTTGCAAGGCACGGCCCATATCAAGGGCAAGCAGCCTGCCAGCCGCCGGTGCAGCAAGTGCGGCTACGACGAGTCGGCCACGACGGGGACATTGTTCCACAAATTGAAGTTCGGCATCGACAAGGCCATCGAGATGCTGTACGAGATAGCCACCGGCAAGAAGGGGGGCCAATAGCATCTGGCTCGCCGAGCGGTTCGGGGTCAACCAGAAAACGGCCTGGCTCTTCAGGCAGAAGGTACAGGCCGCCATGGAGAGCAGCGAACGGTACCCGTTGGAGGACGAGGTCCACGTGGACGAGTTCGAGATAGGCGCGCCGGAGCCCGGCAGGCCGGGGAGGAGCAAGAGCGAGGGGAAGGTGCGCATCGTGATCGCCTTCGAGCACAGGGACGGCAAGTCCGGCAGGGGATACGCAAAGGTCATCCAGGACTATAGCGCGGAATCGCTGAGGCCGATATTCGACGTCCATATCAGGAAGGACGCAAAGGTGCTGGCCGACGGGTGGACGGGCTACAAACCTCTCAAGGAGGACTACCCGGACATGGAACAGACCCTGTCCGACAAGGGGAAGAACTTCAAGATGCTGCATATCCAGATCCGCAACTTCAAGAACTGGCTCAGGGGAGTCCATTCCTGGTGCAACAGGGAGTACATGCAGAAATATATAAACGAATACTTTTTCAGGTACAACAGGCGGAACCACCGCGCCTCGATCCTGGACAAGATCATAGAGCGGTGCATGCTTCATGAGCCATTAACGTTCACTCAGGTAAAGGCTCTTGCGACCTAAATGGGTAACCCTAAAGAATGTTTAAGGTATTTTGACCTTTGGTTTTTTCGAGTAAAACTCTTTTCCTTTTTCAAAAATTATAATATATATTTGCACGATGAAAAAAACCAAGTGTTTTTGATA
>JBDNGW010000369.1:0-6629 GCA_041689735.1 Leeuwenhoekiella sp.
CTACATAGTCCACACCTAAACCAAGGTCGGGCAGCGACTCTTTTTGATTGAGCAGTTCTGCCTGTTCTACAGATTGGTATAGCTCATCATATTTTAACAATTCTGGGTGGATGTTTAAAACGTTTAAGGGAACCATAGGAACTACGGAAGGAAGATCCAAAGCATCATATACAACGACTTCTATATTTTCATCTCGGTTTAAAAGTTGGTTGAAAACACTTTGTTCCGCTAAAATATCTTGCCCTAACACCTCCTTGCGCTCCACCAGTTCATTTTGCCGTATTTGTAGGCGTAGAACATCTACTGCGGAAGCATTTCCAACTTCAAGTGAGGTCAAGGCCAGTTTCTTATAAGTATCCAAAAGAGCTATGTTTTCATCCAGTACCCGTTGCCTTGCCTTGATGGAGTACAAACGGTAATAGGATTGAGATACGGAAAGAGCCAATTTTCTTTTGGCAATGGTGATTTCAACATATTCGGCTTCTGCCAAGGATGTTGCATAATTTTCACGTGCCGTAATGGTCCCAAACCATGGAATCATCTGCTTAACAGATAACTTGGCTGTCTGGGCACCCGTTCGGGTTTCAGTCTCACTTACAAAATATCCCCCACTAACCTCAGTGTTGGGCAAGGTATTGACTTCCTTCACCTTTTCTTCTGCTATATCATATCGAAGTTCAAATGCCTGTATTTCAGGATTATTCGATTCCGCTTCATGAATGTAAGACTGTAATTCTTGCGCCTGCGCCTGAACGAAAAATAACACGGTGATTATTAAGATTATATTTCTCATTTGTTTCTTCTTTTAAGTGCAAATTCTTTTTTCCAACTGAACAATACCGGTACGACAAAAAGTGTCATCAAAGCGATAACCATCCCTCCAAAACTTGGTATGGCCATAGGTATCATTATATCACTACCACGACCCGTTGAAGTCAGGATAGGTAACAATGCCAATATAGTGGTCGCTGTGGTCATCAAGCACGGCCGGATACGTTTTTCACCAGCCTCGACAATAGAGTCCCGAATCTCTTTTTTATTGTCAGGATCATTTCTGTCAAAGGTCTGCGTGAGATAGGTCGCCATTACCACCCCGTCATCGGTTGCGATACCGAATAGGGCAATAAATCCGACCCAGACGGCAACACTTAAATTAATGGGGTGTATCTGGAACAGATCCCGCAAGTTTTCCCCTAAAAAACCGAAGTTCAGGAACCAATCCTGCCCATAGAACCAGATCATTAAAAAGCCCCCTGCAAAGGCTACTGCGATTCCTGTAAATACCATTAACGAGGTAGAAACAGATTTAAACTGAAAATATAAAATCAGGAATATGATGAGCAGTGCCAATGGTACCACAACGGAAAGTGTTTTTTCCGCACGTAGTTGGTTCTCATAGGTACCCGTAAAGCGATACGTAATCCCTTTGGGTACCACCAGTTCACCCGAATCTATTTTTTCTTGGATTACCGCTTGTGCATTTTCAACAACACTGACCTCTGCAAAGCCATCCAGTTTGTCAAAAAGCACATAACCAACTAAAAAGGTGTCTTCACTTTTGATCACCTGGGGGCCTTGCTCGTACCGAATATCCACCAGCTCACCCAAAGGAACAGGGCTGCCTTTTTCTACGGGCACATAAATATCCTTTATGTCTTCGGGGTTTTCCCTAAGTTCCCTTGGGTAACGCACCCGGACACCATAGCGTTCACGACCTTCTACAGTCTCGGTTATTTGCATGCCACCCACGGCTATCTCTAGAATTTGCTGTACATCTTCAATGGTTACTCCATAGCGGACCAGGCGTTCTCTATCAATGTCTATTAAAAGGTAAGGTTTCCCTACAATTCGGTCGGCAAATACAGCTTCATCCTTTACGCCCTCAGCCTCTTTTAAAATATCCTCCAGTCTTAGGCCAAAAGCTTCGATCTGTCTTAAATCCTGACCTTTTACCTTAATACCCATTGGTGCCCGCATACCCGTTTGTAACATCACCAGCCTTGTTTCAATGGGCTGCAACTTAGGTGCAGAGGTGATACCCGGTAAATTTGTTACCCTTACGATCTCGTTCCAAATATCATCCGGGGAATTAATCTCGGGACGCCAGTTGCGATAATACTCCCCATCCTCATCAGCCACCAGATCTTCCCGCTTTACTGAATATGGATCTTTCAAATCACTTTCGGAATATTCTTGATTTTCTTCATTAATATCCGTATTGGGATTGATGCTAAGTTTGCCATTTTTCAATACAAATACTCCATCCTCATTTACTTTATACCGCTGTCTCTCTCCCTCTTCGTTCAACATATATTCAGATTTATATTGAATGATGTTCTCATACATCGAGAGGGGTGCAGGGTCAAGTGCAGATTCAGTTCTACCTGCCTTGCCTACAACCGTTTCAATTTCAGGGATATTTGCAACGGCCATATCGAGCTGACTTAGGATCCTTTTGTTCTCTTCGACGCCGGCGTGGGGCATAGAGGTTGGCATCAACAAAAAGGAGCCTTCATTTAGGGAAGGCATAAACTCCTTTCCCGTATTGTTCATGATCAATACACCCAGAATCACAATGACCGTAGGGAATGATAAAAACAGAATTTTGTTCCTTAGCGCCCATCGCAGGATTCGGGTATAATAATTCTTGAAGATTGCAAAGGTACCCAGCAATCCAAAGGCTATGATACTTACAAAAATCAGGTTCCAGAATATATTCTGCTCTAATCCCAATGGTCTCCAATATTCCGCCAAAAGAAATACTATGGCGAGTACTGAAATTATGATGTTAATTAAATTAGAACGTTTTGGGGAGATTTTCTTTTTTAGCAGTAAAATACCCGTTGCACCAAAGGCGACCAAAATAGCACCCGTATAATACCCATATATTAGTGCTGTGATCCCCAAAGCTATCAATATGGCGTTCACGGTATACCCGGCTACATTTTTTACATTTCTTTTCTTAAAGAAAAAGGCTGCAAAGGGGGGGATTAAAAAGAGGGCAACAACAAGTGAGGCTGTTAAGGCCATCGTTTTGGTAAACGCCAACGGGCGGAACAGTTTTCCTTCGGCACCTGTCATCGTAAATACGGGAATAAAACTGATGATGGTCGTTAAAACTGCGGTAAAGATGGCTCCTGAAACTTCGGCCGTGGCGTTATATACAATCTCGTTTATGGAAAGTTTGCCCCTGTCCTCATCCAGATGCCGTAATATGTTTTCCGTTAGTATAACACCTACATCCACCATCGTACCAATTGCTATGGCAATTCCCGATAGGGCTACAATATTGGCTGGAACCCCGAAAAGCTTCATCGAGATAAAGACCATTAGTACGGCAACGGGTAAGAGGCCAGATATAAGAATGGACGCCCTAAGATTAAACACCATAACGATGATAACCAATATGGTAATCAATATTTCGAGGGTCAGGGCCTCGTTCAAGGTGCCCAAGGTTTCCTGAATTAGTTCGGATCGGTCGTAAAATGGTACGATGGTCAATTGTGAAGTACGGCCGTCTGCCAATTCCTTGGAAGGTAAACCAGATTTAAGTTCATCAATTTTTTCCTTTACATTATTGATGACTTCCATGGGGTTCGCTCCGTATCGTGCCACGACAACACCTCCAACAACTTCGGCCCCTTCTTTGTCCAAAATTCCCCGGCGTGATTTGGGCCCCAGGTGCACCTTGGCTATGTCCTTGATGCGAATTGAGGCATAATCTTCGGAAGTGACCACCGCATTTTCGATATCTTCGATGGACTTTACATACCCCAGGCCACGCACGAGATATTCGGCATTATTGATTTCAAGGGTTTGTGCGCCAATATCCTGGTTGCTTTGCTTGGTTGCTTTTACCACATCGCCCAAACTGATGTTGTATTGACGCATCAATTCTGGATCAACATCTATTTGATATTCCTGAACGTACCCACCGACCGAGGCGACTTCAGAAACATCGCTAGCGCCAGAAAGCGCATATTTCACATAAAAATCCTGAATACTCCTGAGTTCGTGAAGATCCCAACCACCGGTCACGTTCCCGTCTTTGTCCCGACCTTCAAGGGTGTACCAAAATACTTGACCTAATCCGGTAGCATCAGGACCTAATGCTGGATTTACGTCATCCGGTAATAAACCGCTTGGTAAAGAATTGAGCTTTTCAAGGATCCGACTTCGGCTCCAATAGAAATCTATATCTTCTTCAAAAATAATATAGATGCTTGAAAAACCGAACATCGAAGAACTACGAATGGTTTTTACTCCTGGAATACCCAGAAGTGATGTTGTTAATGGATAAGTGATTTGGTCTTCTATATCCTGGGGGGAACGACCGTCCCACTTGGTAAAAACAATTTGTTGATTTTCTCCAATATCTGGAATGGCATCAACAGCTACAGGGTCACTCGGCAAGATTCCGGTGTCCCAGCCAAACGGGGCAGTAACAATTCCCCAGCCAATGAATAATGCAAGTAACAATACCGCTACCAGCTTATTCTCAATTAAAAATTTAATACTTTTATTCAGCATATTATTGATTATTAAGTAATTACAGTAAACGCGCTTAAAATTATAAGCACAAAAAAATTATCCCCAGAACAGAGGAATCTGTAGGGGTAATTGTATAATTACTTAAAAATCAAATTAGGAAGGTCTGGTCAAGCAAAAGAATATCCCTGACCAGGAGAGGTGGATTATAATTGGCAAAAGGAATTCTTTCTTTTTCTATGTCTTCAAATAGATTTAGATAAGAATAGGCATAAGTAGTAACAAAAAGTTGTTGATCTAAAGTTAATGATTCAAAAGAGGACTTTTGTAGATCGTCTATACCCTCTACGACAAGTTGATCACTACTGCAACAAGGCGCTTCTGAAATTTCACAAACTTTAGAGAAAGAATCATCCTGCAAATCATTACACCAAGATGCATTATCAAAAAATGAAAAATCTACCAGATTCTCCGCACAATAATTGCTTACCAAAGTAAACGACATTGTGGAAAAAAATACAATTAGTGCGAGACTAATAGAAAGTAGTCTATGGAATAAACTTTTCATCGATGTGAATATACAATTTTAATAAAACCTATTTTAATGATTTAACAAATTCTTAGACGTTCAATAAAATGGTTGCTTACAATTGTAGGTGTTTTTCTAAACCAGAGTGGAAATAATATTTAGTAAATTTGTTAGACAAAGTTGGTATCCTATGAAAAATTCTAAAAATAAAGTTTGGCTAATCTCTGGGTTGAGAACTCCTTTTGCAAAAGTTGATAAGGAGCTGAAAGATAAGGATGCTCTTCAATTATCCATTCCAGTAGTCCAAGAAATGATAAAAAGGGATTCTATTTCACCAAATCTTTTTATTTGGGGGTCTGTAGCACCAAATCTTGGTTATAGTAACCTTGCTCGCGAGATACTTATGGATGCAGGACTGGATCAAAGCATTCCAGCGTATACCACGATTATGGCCTGTAGTACCAGTATGATGGCAGCAATTGAAGCAGCTGGATTAATAACCGAAGAAGAGGTTGCCCTTGTTGGCGGTGTAGAAAGTATGAGTCGGATTCAATTAGGCTTGAACCAAAATTTTTCAGATTGGTTGCGGAGGTTATTCCAAAGCAAGACTCTTGCAGATAAATTTTCAAAATTGAAAGATTTGAGTTTTGGGGACATCCGGTTGTTTATACCAAGTGTGACCAACAGAACAACTGGGTTGAGTATGGGAGAACACTCCGAAATTACCACCAAACGCCTACAAATCGATAGAGAACAACAAGATAAGATTGCCCTTAAAAGCCATCAAAATTATATTAAGGGAAGAAATAATGGATTTTTTGATGATTTGATTTTACCACTGGATGGTGTTAAAGAGGATACGATTCCCAGAGAAAAGACCAGTTTGGAGCAGTTGGCAAAACTCAATCCTGTATTCGATAAGGAGTCGGACAAAGGTTCATTGACTGCTGGTAATTCTTCCTTATTGACCGATGGTGCCGCAGCTTTATGGGTTTGTGGTTCAAAGGCAAAAGAGAAATTTTCCGACAATTCATACAGTACTGAACTAATAGACTGGGAAATCGCCGCCGTAAATATTGAAAAAGAGGGACTTTTAATGGCTACTACTTTTGCCATTCCCAGACTACTGGCCTGGCATAAGTTACGCTACGATGAGATAGATCTATGGGAAATACACGAAGCCTTTGGAGCACAAGTATTAGCAAACGTTCAATTATTGGAAGATAGTTCACACCTTGAAAAAGTAGGGGTTTCTTTTGATTTTGGGGCGTTCCCTTGGGACAATCTTAATCCAAATGGAGGAAGTATTGCCATAGGGCATCCCTTTGGCGCTACCGGTGCAAGAATTATTAATCAGGCCATTAAGGAATTGGCGCAAATGGGACCTGGTAAGAAAGCGGTGGTTAGTGTTTGTGCAGATGGTGGACTGGGAACGGTAATGTTATTGGAATCCTAAATTATATATTTGTCCTAAGTACATGACAAAAATGAGAATACATTTATAACATCTTGTTTTAGAGCATTTAAGAAAAGCCCCATAAGATGATCCAGTCCATATTTAAATATACTTTTCGCCTTCCTTCCATGTTTTTTTATGGGTATGGGCTTTATA
>JBDNGW010000370.1:0-5116 GCA_041689735.1 Leeuwenhoekiella sp.
AGAATAGTGCCCATTTTCTGCTCTGTCAGGTACGTTCTGTTATAGGCGTCGTCCAGAATGGAAAAAGTGAAAACCTCGCCGCTGTCATATTCTTTCCATTGGTTTTCTAAAGTTTTTATGAGGCCAGACATATCAGAGACTTTCGCTCTTAAAACAAGGCCTCCGTATGAATTATTGAGCATAATAAGCGGCTCGATGTTTTGATGTAATGATTTAAAATGAAAATCTTTGACCACGCCAATAACGGTAAGCGACTGTTTGCCTTCATGGGTATCACGTAAAAACTGTTGGCCTACAGCTGCATCGTTAAAGCCAAGTGCCCGGGCAGCGCTCTCATTAATAATAACTTTGGAGGATTCGGTACTGAAATCATCAGAAAAATTCCGGCCAGCTACCAGCTCCATTCCCAACGTAGGGATATAATTCTCATCTATATTGTATACAAACATGCGTCGTTGAAACCGCTCCCCAAAGTATATCCCGGACATAGAATTGTCAGAAACCCCGGTGGGCACAAAAGAAGATTGCGTGACACGCGCTACTCTGGGATCATTTTCAATTTCATTCTTAAACGCCTCTTCCGCATTGCCCAATAAATACGCATCTCGCAGCACTAAAATCTGTTCCTTATCATAACCCAGATTTTTATTCTGAATATAATCCATTTGCTTTCTGACGATTAATGTGGCAACGATCAAACCTGCGGAAACAACAAACTGAAATACAACAAGACCGCTGCGAATTCCCCTGCTGCTACCCAAACTGGCAAACTTATTCTTGAGCGCCTGAATGGGACTAAAGCCCGATAAATAAAACGCAGGATAACCGCCAGCCAGGAAAGGTATAAAGAGGACCAGTCCCAAAATCAATAACATGACTTCTCTGCGGAATAAATCATCAAGTTCAATTGCTTTGCCTGACAGCACATTAAAGCTAGGCAGTATCAAAGCAAAAATGGCAATTGCAAGTACAAGGGCAAGTAAAGTAGCCAGAAAAGATTCCGTTAGAAACTGATGAACGAGCTGTTTTTTACCTGATCCCAATACTTTACGAATTCCCACTTCTTTGGCTCTTTTAGATGCTGCAGCTGTAGAAAGGTTCATAAAATTGATACATGCGATCAATAGCATAAACAAGGCAATTGCGCTAAAAATATAAATGTATTTTATATCGCCATCTTGTTCCAGCTCACTTGAAGCCACAAAATCTGATCGCAAGTGAATATCCGTGAGCGGTTGTAAATAAAGACCAATCTCATTTTTTTCTTTGAATTCGGAATAGGGTATGCCTATTTCAGCCTTGATCTGCGGTCCCATATATTTATCAATAAGCGCTGGGATTTTGGCCTGAATTTTTTCTACGGAAGCTCCTTCTTTAAGAACCAGATAATTAAAAAAGCCCGAATTCGTCCATGAAGTACGCTGCGCATCAGCATAGCCAATCATGGAAGCAAACATATTAAAATGAAAATGGGAGTTTCTCGGCACCTCCTCAATAAGTGCGGTTACTTTGAGGCGTATATCTCCATCCCGTTCTAAAAGCAATGTTTTACCAATGGGATCGCTTTCTCCAAAATATTTTTTGGCTTCGTTTTCGGTCAGTACAACGGTGTTGGGTTCGCTTAAAGGATTTACAGACTTCCCTTTTATGATTGGAAGTGTAAAAACATCAAAGAAATTGGGATCAACATAAGCAAATTTCGTATCGCGGAAGGTTTTGTTATTATATGAAATCTTTGGGTTGTAGAGGTTGGTCATGCGGGTGGCATCAACAACTTCGGGCAGTTCGTCCTTAAAGGCTTGCGCAACCGGCGCCATAGTTACTGCCTCTTTCATTTCCTCTCCATTAATTTTGGCATTAAAAACAACCCGTACGATCTGGTCAGCCTTTTCGTTAAAACGGTCGTAACTCAGTTCATCGAATACAAACAGGCTAATCATAAGGCACGATGCAATACCCAAAGCAAGACCAATGATATTGATGCTAAAAATACCTTTGTTCTTAAGGATATTTCGCCAAGCGATTTTTAAGTAGTTCCGTATCATGTTATTATTGTTATTGTCATTATTTTTGTTATTCAAACCTATTCAGAATCCATTTCTTACTGAAACTGAAACTGCCACTGAGACTGCCACTGAAAACTGCGACTGCGACTGAGACTGCCAACGGCGACTGAAAACTGCCAACTGCCTACTCCGTCCTCAAACTCTTCACAGGATTCTGCAAGGCCGCCCGCACTGTCCTAACACTTATGGTTGCAATCGCAATGACCACGGCAATTCCTCCGGCAGCGAGAAAAATCCAGATATTCCGATCAATATGGTAGGCATAGTTCTGTAACCATTTTCCAGTTGCCCACCAGGCGATGGGTGTGGCGATAAAAAAAGAGATGGCGACCAACTTTAAAAAGTCTTTGGTCAATAAAACGCTTATCGCGGAAACGCTTGCGCCCACTACCTTGCGGATGCCAATTTCCTTTCTTCGCTGCGCCACGACGAGCAGGGACATGGCAAATAGGCCAATACAGCTCAACACGATGGCGAGAATGGATCCGGCGCCAATCATTGTGGTCATCGTACGTTCGTTGCGCAGTGTGCGGTCTATGTTTTCGTTTAAAAAAGAACCCTGAAACTCGGCATTGGGTTCTATGGATGCCCAGACCGCCTTTATGTCATCATACGATTTTACCAGATTTTGAGGGGCGACTTTCACGTATGCATTGCGCAAGTTCCAGTTGTTTAAAAAAAGTGTCATGGGTGCGATATTCTGATCGAGTTCCTGAAAATTGAAGTCCTTGATTACACCCACAACAGCGTAAGAAATACTGTCGTCTAAAATAATTTTGGAATTCAAGATGTCCTTCTCGTTCAATTGTTTCGCCATGGCTTCATTAATAAGTATCGAAAGGCTGTCGCTCGCTAGGTTTCTGCGAAAGGAACGGCCCTCTATCACTTGTAGATCAAGCGTTTCCACATAATCAGCATCAACAATCATCATATGCGTATCCACACCACGTCCTTTATAATCAAAGCCCAAAACACTTGTGGTTCGACTGCCATCCTTTCCCAAACCAAGGATATTACTGGAAGCCGTAACGCTTACGATATTAGGTTTCTTGGCTAGGGCATCCCGCAGTAATTGTAGCGCCTGCTGGTCATTACGCTTACCATTGAACGGAAAGGCAATAACCTGTTCTTTGTTAAAGCCAAGATCTTTGGTGCGCATAAACTGCACTTGATCCCAAAGCACGAGCGTCCCACTGATGAGCAGGATGGCAATACCGAACTGTAATATCATCAACCCATCCCGGAGGCGGTTCCTTCCAGAAGTTTCCAGTTTTCCCTTAAGACTTTGCAAGGTTCCCAAGCGGCTCATCAACAGCGCTGGATAACCGCCGGCAATCATCGTGATCAGAACGATGGCAAGTATTATTACAGTTAAAATCATCGGACTCGTCAAGGTAGCAAAAGTGGCTTTCGTCCTAAAAAGGGTCTGAAAAGAGTCGAGCAGGAGGAAAGCGGTTAATATCCCGAGACCGACCGATATCAAAAAGACCAAAATACTTTCGCCCCAAAACTGAAAAAAGAGTTGGGCCCTTCCCGCTCCCAGTGTCTTGCGCATCCCGATTTCGCGCAGGCGCTGTGCACTTTTTGCAATGCTCATGTTGACAAAGTTGACATTGGCAATAAACAGGATCAACAAAGCAATCCCTAGCACTAAATAAGGCATCATCCGGCTCACTACCAATGCACCTTGATCGAAATTGGCAAAGCGGATGTCTGCAAAAGGTAGTAGTTTAACCTGTCGATACTGGCCGTTTGCATCGGACTGGGCACCGTCACGCTTGGCACTTTCAATCTCGTCTTTGTAGTGAAGTTGGGTAAAATCTATAGTGGCTTTTTCAAATTGAGCGGGGGTCATTCCATCGGCCAACTGCATATAAACCTCGTGATTTTCCTTGTCCCAACGGCCTACATAATCTGCATACGCAAATTTGGACTGACTCTTGAAATTAAGTACCACATCAAAGCCCATGCTGCTCGTATCTGGGAAATCGTCCACGATCGCGGTTATCGTAAAAGGCACTTCGGCACCATCTCTTAAAATCGTGATCGTTTGACAATAGCTACTTCCTTTCCAAAAACCGTTTTCGTGGTAGTTTCGGTAATGGCAATGGAAGATTCCGCCGTAATGGGATTCTGGGTATCGCCCTTGATAATGGGAAAACTGAACATATCAAAGAAATCCGGATCTACGTACGCGCCGCTCAGTTGCAATTGTTTATCATCGTGGGTAAGTAAGATTCCCGTTCCATTGTAGCGCGTGATCTTGTCAACGCCCGGCACTTCCTCCCGCAATGCATCCGCAAAGGGGATTGATTTTGAAATATTAGCTTCTATCCCATTAGGGGTTTGATCTTCGGAATAGACCTGATAGAGCGTGTTGCTATTTTCGTGAAAACGATCATAAGAAAGTTGGAACACGGCATACATCCCCAGCAACAGCGCCACCCCAAAGGCCGCGGTCAAGCCAATAATGTTCAAAGCGGTAAACGTCCTATCCTTCCAAAGGTTACGGACTGCGATCTTGATGTAGTTGCGTATCATGGGTTTATTGTTATTTCTATTTCTATTATTTCCCTTATTATTGATATTTCTATTACTATTCCGAAGAATGATAAATCCATTTTTTAACTTTTGCTTGCTATTTGCTATTTGCTACATCCGAGTAAAAGTCCCCCCTTCGGGGGCTAGGGGGATTACTCCACCCTCAAACTATCCACAGGATTCGCTACCGCCGCCTTGATCGCCTGAAAACTGACCGCAAGGATCGCAATGGCAAAAACCACAAGGCCAGAAAGAGCAAATACCCACCACGATAAATTGGTTTTATAGGCAAACTCTTGCAACCAGCGGTCCATGATATACCAGGCCACGGGAAGTGCAATGATAAAGGCCAGCCCTACCCATTTCATAAAATCTTTGTTCAGTAGGCCAAGGATCTGTAATACCGAAGCACCGCTTACTTTTCTGATACCAATTTCTTTTCTACGTTGCATACAACTGTAAGAGGTCAAACCAAATAATCCGAGCATCGCAATAAGAATGGCAAGCCC
>JBDNGW010000371.1:0-2700 GCA_041689735.1 Leeuwenhoekiella sp.
AATAGTTTTATAGTCAAAATATGCCTGCGAAAGAGAGGGGTTAATTAAAAATAGTCTGGTAGTGTATTACATAAAGTCAGAAGTCGAAGCAAATCAGAGAGGAATTTGCCAGCTTGTCGAAGAAAGGTGATCAGATTTGAACAATTCTACCCCACAAATTATAATAAATGAGAATAAATATTGGTTTACTAGTGGTCTATGCTATAGTAACCGCTTGTCAATCTTCACATACTAACGAACCTCAAATCGCTCTGGAAGGGTACAAAATTGAGAAAGGTTTTGACCTTGATGTTGTCGCCTCCGAGCCTTTTCTGGACGCTCCTGTGGCCATGGATTTTGATTCCAAAGGAAGGTTATGGGTCGCGGAAATGCCTGGTTTTATGGAAAATCTACAGGGCAGGGGGCAAAACGAACCTACAGGCAGTATTAAAATCCTGGAGGATCTGGACAACGATGGTGTTATAGATTACACCAATATCTTTTTAGATAGTTTGGTAATGCCCAGAGCGCTTAAACTTGTTTACGGTGGATTGTTATATGTAGAGCCTCCTAATTTGTGGTTTGTTGAAATTAAAGGCGATAGACCTGGTAAGCGTACATTAGTAGACTCTTCGTATGCGCCTCAGGGTAATCCCGAATACCAGGCCAATGGATTGGTGCTTAATATTGATAACTGGATTTATAGCGCCAAGTCGAACTTCAGGTATCGGCGGAAGAACGGCAAATGGCTAAAGCAGCCCACCACAAACCGTGGGCAGTGGGGCATATCACACGATAACTTCGGCAGGTTGTACTATAATCACAATTCCCAGCAGCTCTTGGGAGATTATGTATTGCCAAACCGTCTTATACGCAACAGGTTTTATGTTCCTGAATATGGTTTAAACCGCGTTTTAACAGACAATCAGCGGGTGTATCCACTACACCCAACTGCCGTTAACCGGGGTTACGCAAAAGGTATTCTGAATAAAGATAGTCTGCTCATAAATGTTACCGCCGCATGCGGGCCATTAATCTATCGGGGTGGCAGCTTTCCGACTGGGTATAATGAGAACGCGTTTGTTTGTGTGCCAGAAGCTAATTTGATAAAACGTAATATCCTCTCATTTCATGGGGATAGTACCAGTGCAAAACAGGCCTGGGAGGGCAAAGAATTTTTAGCCTCTACTGATGAAGGCTTTCGTCCTGTGAACCTTGTCAACGGGCCTGATGGAGCAATTTATATTGCTGATATGCACCGTGGTGTGATTCAGCATTATGCATTTTTGAGCCCATATTTAAAAAAGAAGGCTAAAAAAGAGCAATTGGATACGCTAACTGGATTTGGAAGAATTCTGAAAATTCAAAAAAAGAACCATGAGGATACAAAACTCCCCGATTTTGAAAAAGCATCTGGATCGGAGCTGGTGCAGCTACTTGACAATAAAAATGGCTGGATTCGGGACCGTGCCCAACAGTATTTAATTCTAAAAGATAAAAAAGCGGCAGTTCCAGAGTTAGAAGAAATTGTGGGGAATAACACTAATCCCATTGCCCAGGTGCATGCCTTATATGCTCTTGAAGGTTTACATGCTTTATCCTTTAGTCTGTTAGGTGAAGTGGCCCAAAAAAGTGATGCACAAGTCGTTTCGCACACGATTACGCTCATGGAAGAATTTATTACCAAAGAAAATGCTCCATTGGCAATGCACGTTTTTCAGGAACTTAAAGCAAAACAAAATGTAGCAATAGACCTGTATCTTGCCACCACGGTCGGTACGTGGGCAAAAGCCGCTCCCAATACTTTTGCCCCATTGCTCTATACTTTATATAAAAATCACAAAGATAATCCCCTCATCACGGAGGCACTTGTGAGTGGTAGCGGTCAAAATGGTAAAGAACTGTTACCCTATTTGCACAAAATTTCTGATTTTGAGAACAGTGATTTAAATATAAAGTTGGTCAAGACTATTGACAGACAAAAAGAAAACAAGCTCAATGCTATATACGCTGACAATGTACATAAAATGGATAACCGAACGAGGGGAGCCCAACTTTTCCGGCAGATCTGTGCCGCTTGTCACGGCCTCGATGGGGAGGGTACAAAAGGGATAGCACCTCCTTTTCACAAGTCTGAGTATTTATCAGGCCCGGCCGAACGGGTTGGACTTATCGTCTTGCACGGACTCCAAGGTCCTGTACATATAAACGGAAAACGGTACGATTTAAATCAGGTCATGCCAGGGATGGCTGGGAATGAATCCTTATCAGATGAGGATATTTCTGATGTGATCTCCTATGTGACAAACGCTTTTTCCAGAGATTCCAAATATTTAGCTCCAGAAAAAATAAAAAAGCTCCGGGAGCAAAAACCTAAAGACGGTGGAGAATTTACTGAGCAGGAATTAATGAGCTATGTAAAGGCACTGCAATAATTATTTTAGCTGTTCTTGCATGATGATCAAAGGTAGCGTAAGAATAATAAAGGACCAAGAGTCCTATTGCGGTCCAAACGACCACTGAGGCTATCTGCAACGTTGGAATTGTGCTTAGGAAAGTATCCTCATAAGCCTAGGCGCAAAGATTTTTAAAGCTCAAAATGTTCCACATTATTTTAATTATATGGATTAAAACTAAATCGATTTTTAAATAAATTGTATCTTCGATAATTATATCGAAATAGTAATCTTTCAGTCAAATAATATGAATAAAAGTTTTTTA
>JBDNGW010000372.1:0-5109 GCA_041689735.1 Leeuwenhoekiella sp.
AACTACTTTAAAAATCATCCATTCTCCATCCATTTTTACCAGTTCTTCATATTTTGCTTTTTTTTGAAATTCCTCTACGGTCATTCCAGTTCTTATCATTGGAGCTCTAGTTGAATAGCATGAAACGAATAAGATTGCGGTAAAAATTTTTAAGATTATTTTTTTCATTATTATAGGCTTTAAATGTTTGCTAACGTTGTTGTGTATGGTTTGTTGCGTGGTTAAGTAGTAAATTTAGTAAATAAAACACGAACCAAGAAAGTCCCAAAGGACTTTCGTAAGTAAGCGATTATTAGCAATAAATTATACACGGTGTTGGCATTTCGTACTTTTTTCAGACGTTATTTTTTTCCTCAAAATATTAATTAGCTTTTCAATATTTCGTTTTCTTACCAATCTTTATCTTCTTTCAGTTTTATTGCTTGTTCAAAAGAAGCCATTAGTCCGTTTATGTCTTCAGTTGCTTTTTCGCCAGTGTATAGTGTATATATATTTCCTTTAGCGTATCTAAAAGAATCTGGTGTAATTGTTATTTTGGACGCTCCGTCTTTCACTTGTATTTGTATATTCGCAAAAGCTCGATTTGCTGGTCCATATTGGCTTGCTTGTGTAATAGTTCCTAATAAGTATTTTCCAGTTATAGTTCCAGTTTCTTTATCTGTAAATTGTATTACAGATTCAGCATTATTAAAAGCACTTACCATCCAATTATTTGCTCTTACATACAATTCATTTTTAGTCGCATTTTCAATATTCACAACTTTTGTTATAAGTTTACTTTCTGTTGTTATAACTGCACAACTTTGTAGGCTCAAAAATAACACTGTTAATACTGGTAATAAAAATAGTTTTCTCATATTATATTTAGTTTAAGGTTTAAAATTCGACATTATTATTAAAGTTATTTTACGGTTTTCCGTATTTTTTTGTTTTTTCAAATTTTATTTTCAGCACGATTTTTTTTTGTATGAATGCCAACATACGGATAAGAGTAAAGTTACTCTTATATCCATTATATATTCCACAATATAAAGGATTTCAATGTAAAAATTTGATTGAGATTTTAAAATTAGCAAGATACATTTAAACTACGCCTCACATTTTTAAAAACCAGATGGATACACTTTTGTTAAAGTTCAATTATAACCTCCATAAAAAATAATACATAAACAGACTAATCCCAGAATGGCCGACCGACGAACAGCCGGTTCAGTCAACGCATTGTTTCTGTTAAACCGTACTGCTACATGAACGCTTAGCTACTGGCATTCGTTTTTAATTTTCAGCTAAGCATATTTCTTTTTCCGATAAAATATTTCAGCTTTTCTTTAGAGAAACCTATACTTACGTTGGTGTGAAAGGTAAATTTCAACAGACACTAGCGGAACCCTCCACGCGATTGACAGTTGATTTTTTTTTAAATGATAGCCACCTCCATTATATATCATAAACTGATAAAGAATACCAATTGGAAATCTAAAATAGTATAATCAAAAAAGACGAAAGAAGCAGGTTTTTAATCTCTATTGGGTTTAATTCCCCGAGGCTTGCCTCGCGTTTTTGAGGAAAGTTTGAAAACGGATGGTTTTCATCAATCAAAAAAAAATTCCTCTAAATGCCTCGTGGGCTTGCCCCGAGGATTATTTACTGATTTGCGTTGCTATTTAATCAGTGATTATCTGCATGATTAATATCATTGATTTTTCATTTTAGTTTGCTCGCCTTTAGGTTTATTGGCTTAAAACAGCAATCGATTTGGAAGACTAAAGTATACTTTACTAAGTCAGTTTGGAATGATAACATGCCTTGCCGGCAGGCGCAGTGATTTTCTTCAGAAGCAAAGCGTCAAAAACGGAGTTTGACACCAATAAATGAGTATTTTGCCTGCCTGCCAATACACGGCAGCCAGGCACGACAGCCAGACAAAGTTGTTGGAAAAACGACAAGCTAGCGCCCGAAGTTGGGTTTTTAGAGGTGCCCTAAATTAAACCGATTCTTTCTTATCTTCCCTTGTATCCGAATCGGTATTCTTTTGATTCGTTATTTTTTTGATCATATCAGGATCCTTCGCCATATTTTCCATAAAAGGTTTAAAAAGATCAATGGGAATTGGGAAAATGGTGGTAGAGTTATTTTCGGCTGCGATTTCAGTTAAGGTTTGCAGATAACGAAGTGTCAAAGCACTGGGCTGACTAGAAAGTACTTCAGCGGCATCAGCTAATTTTTGAGAAGCTTGAAATTCTCCTTCTGCGGCAATTACTTTTGCCCTTCTGTATCTTTCGGCCTCGGCCTGTCTTGCCATTGCTCTCTGCATCTCCTGTGGTAAATCTACTTGTTTTATTTCCACGGTCGAAACCTTAACGCCCCAGGGACTGGTATGCGCATCGATGATCTCTTGCAACTGTAAATTTAATTTATCTCGTTTAGAAAGAATGTCATCCAGTTCTGATTGCCCCAGGACACTACGGAGAATGGTCTGGGAAAGCTGTGATGTGGCATAAAAATAATCCTCTACTTCAATAGTCGCTTTTTCAGCGTCAACCACCCGAAAATAGACAACCGCATTTACTTTCAATGTAACATTATCCAGCGAAATGATATCTTGGGTCGGCACATCGTGAACAATTGTTCGTAAGGTCACTTTTTTCATCTGATCAATAAAGGGAATAAGGATAATAAGACCCGGCCCTTTGCTTCCACCTTTTGTAACTCTTCCCAATCGAAACACAACCGCGCGTTCATACTCTTTTAGGATTTTTATTGAACTGAATACAAAGAGAACAATAAAAAATATCAGGACATATATTTGAATCATAATAATCGAATTTTTATTTTAGTAATAAAGGTACGGATTTTACCGTAAGTTTAAAATCGTTAATTTCGGTAACTTCTATTTCCGTATTGGCCGCTATAGCTCCCTCTTCCGCAGTGGCATTCCAGAATTCTCCGTTTACCCTCACTCTTCCTTCCGGTGAAAGGGTTTCCATTGCAATACCTTTCGTCCCTATTAGCGCTTCAATCCCTGTCTTTTGCTTATTGTATTGCGCTTTAATGCCAAAAAAGACAAAGAAAATAAAGAAAGCCGATATGATCACCACAGAAGTGATAATAACTGACCAGGAAATATAAAGTACATTCATTGAAGAGGTTTCATCAATTAAAAACATAGAGCCTAAAAATAAACAAATTACACCACCGATAGATAATAAAGCATAGCTCTGAAAATTTACTTCCAGCACAAAAAGGACAACAGCCACAAGAATCAATGCCAATCCGGTATAGTCAATCGGTAAAACAGACATTCCAAAACCTGCCAGTATCAGACAAACGACACCAACTATGCCGGGCACCAATCCGCCGGGATTGCTAATTTCAAAAAATAATCCCATCAATCCCATTATTAAAAAAACATACATCATATTGGGATTGCTCAAGAAAGTCAAAAACTTTAGTTTCTGTCCCATTTCTACGGTTTCCACCTTCGCAGAAGTCGTTTGAAGAATAACATTTTCTCCCGAATTTAGTTGAACCCTACGGCCATCGATTTTGTTGAGCAAATCCTTCAGGTCATTGGCTTTTAAATCAATTATATTATTTTTTAATGCATGTTCAGCCGAAAAAGAGCGGCTATTGGTAACCATCTGCATAATCAATGTGGTGTCTTTTTCTCTGTGTTCCGCAATAGAGCGAATGAAGGCTGCTGCATCTTCGGTCATTTTCGCATTCATAACCGAATCTGGAACGCTGCCTTCCAAAACAGGGTGGGAAGCACCAATATTCGATCCCGGACTCATTGCCGTAATATTAGCAGCAAGTGCAATAAAAGCGCCGGCAGAACCCGCGTGCGCGCCAGAAGGTGCAACAAAAGAAACTACTGGAATGGATGCGTTCATTATTTGACCAACCATCTTCCTTGTAGACTTCATCAAACCACCGGGCGTATTGATTTTTATAACCACACAAACTGCATTTTCTTCAACAGCTTTTTGAAGACCGTTGTTTATATAGTCCGTTGTTGAAGGATAAACGGGGCCTTCCAAATTCAAGACGACAACATGCTGTGCCTGGACGAAGCTGCTAAACGCTATGCCCAGTGTAATAAATAATATTTTTAAAGAACAATACTTCATTCAAATCTTAAAGATGGATTTCCTTTAAAAGTAAGCATTGTAATTCAAATTTTTTATGAAATTCGCTTTTACTATTGAAAATATTTCTTGTGCTTACAGCCTATAAAATCGGTATTTTTTGCGATAATGAAAAGTTTATCAAGGCTTGGAAAAACATCAGAAGTAAAATTATTTGACTATTCAATTTGTTGCAGGTTTGAATATACTTGTAAATAGGTTATTGTCAATGTACATTAAAACGACTGCTTGGAAATTTAAAAGGCACTTATCAAAAGATTTTAATCTCTATTGGGTTTAATTCCCCGAGGCTTGCCTCGCGTTTTTGAGGAAAGTTTGAAAACGGATGGTTTTCATCAATCAAAAAAAAATTCCTCTAAATGCCTCGTGGGCTTGCCCCGAGGATTATTTACTATGGCAATCCCAAAAATGCATCTCGTATTTCGTCCGTAAGGTTTTGATAAAAGTCATTTTGATCCGTGTTTGTTAATACTATAATCCCAAGTTTTTCTTCTGGAATAAACATAACAGACGACAAAAAACCATCGACTGCTCCTGAATGAGAATATACGAGTTTCCCGTCCCGGTCATTGATTAGAAGTCCCATTGCATAAAGATAAAAGTGAGTTTCCTGGGCATCTCTTGAGTCCACTCCCAGAATAGAAAAAGGACTTCTAATTGCACCAATACTTTCAGCGGAAAGTATTTGTTCCTCATTGATTTTTCCATTATCAAGTTGGGCAAATAGCCAATTGGACATATCTTTTGCACTTGAACTCATGCTGGCAGCTGGAGCAAGATTATCTGTATTGGGAATCGGTATTTCAATGAGATTATTATCTATGCGAATCAAGAGTTGAATATTAGTGTTATAAAAGCAGCTGCCAATCTTCCATAAACATGTAGGTTCAGACCTTTTGTCGACCTTACCTTACTGGCTTTCTGTATATCGGATTTTTCAATGATCCAACTAAACAGGGCC
>JBDNGW010000373.1:0-3241 GCA_041689735.1 Leeuwenhoekiella sp.
CATTTTTTAAGAGCTGAAAATTCTTGCTGCACATTCTAGGAGTACAGGTTCTTTTTATCCAGATAATCTAGCGCCAAAGTATACGCACCAAGACTGATTGCATTGCTGGCACCTAGCTCAGAAATGCCAATTGGAATACGTTTTTTCTTTGTGTAGGCCACTTTTTTGTTGCTAAAAGGGACTTGTACATACTGCGATTCACTAATTAGAAATTCCTTCCGTGCAATCGGATCATCTAGATCAAAAACTTCGGCGATGAGTCGGGGCAGTGCTGCGCCTTGATCGCTTATGGTACTTTTAAAATGGGAGATCAAATGCGGCATAATAAATTTGGCTGCGCCGGAAACACCTCCGCCTATTACCACGGGAGCGTCTAGTAGGGTGATCGCATGGGCCAATGATTCCGCCATTACTACTGCTAGTTCCTTAAACGCTTGTAAAGCCGCTTTTTTATTTCCCACTATTTTTCCATCCGCGATTTCATAAATTACCAAAGGAGTTTTTTCGATTTTGTCACCGGATAATTTAGAATAAACGCGTTGTATTCCGCGAATGCTCACGCTTTCTTCGGCAATGGATTTGGGATAGAGATAATTTCGAGTCAGCCATATTTCGCCTGCTGCGGAATTATCACCAAGGCAAATTTGGTTGTTAACGACCACTCCCGCACCAAAACCGGTACCCAGCGTGATTCCAATTAAATTCTTATATTCCCGTTCTATGTTATTTTCATAAAGCAGACGGTTTATTTTGGGTAAGAAACCGGCCACCGCTTCCCCGTAAGCGAAAAGATCACCATCATTATTTATCAAGGTGGGAATATGGAAAAGTTCTTCAAGCATGGGGCCCAGTGCGATCCCACCCCTGAAGGACGGAAAATTGGGCAGATTACCTATAATCCCATTTTTATAATCGGCCGGGCCGGGAAAGGCAAAACTTATTGCTACAGGTGCTTCAGGAACAAGCGATTCTTTGACCTGTTTAAAGCCTGCAACAATCGTTTTAAGGCATTTGTCCAGATCGGCTGAATTTGCGGCCAGCACTATCGGATCAATAATCTCCATACCGTTTTGCAAGGCCGAAAACACAAAATTGGTTCCGCCGGCATCCAGGGTCATGACGATCCTGTCATCTGCTTTCTCTTTCATCTTCACTTATGTTATTTGAAATTCCCGATTATTCATTGACAAACCCGTAAGTCTTTAACCATAAAGCCAGAGCTTCTGGCCAGGCATTACTGGTAGGTGCAGTACCCAGACCAAAACCGTGTCCGCCTTTTTCATAAATATGCATTTCTACGGGAACATCATTATGTTCTAATGCGGTAAAATAATCAATACTGTTTTTTACGGGTACCACTTGATCATCTGCCGCGTGTACCAGAAAAGCAGGCGGTGTTTTTGGAGTGATCTGCTTTTCATTAGAAAATCGTTCCACATCAGCAGCAGACGGATTCTTGCCCAATAAATTTTCACGTGAACCTTGATGTGTAATCCCTTCTTGCATACTTATTACTGGATACAACAAGATCGAAAAATTGGGCTTGGCGCTAATCGTTCCATCTGTTTCATATACCGTATCGTTATAATGCGTGCTCAACGAACTTGCCAAATGTCCCCCAGCCGAAAATCCCATTATACCAACTTTCGCAGTGTCAATTCCATATTCCTGAGCATTTTCCCGCACTAGGCGCATGGCACGCTGCGCATCTTGAAGCGGCCCTATGGTTTTATTCTGCATTATTAAATCGCTGGGTAGCCTGTATTTGAGAACAAACGCAGTAATCCCCTTTGTATTGAACCATTGTGCAACCTTAAATCCTTCTTTATCTATAGCCAAATGTCCGTAACCGCCACCAGGACATATAATGACTGCGGAACCGCTGGGTTCTGCCGCTTTAAAAACTGTGATTTGCGGCTGTGTCACGCGGTTTACCCCTACTAATTGATCGCCGTCCATTATCTTCTCTTCGCTATATTCCGGAGTGGTTTTACTTCCGGGAATCTCAGAATCCCATAGATTAACGACTTCCTGAGCATGCACACTAAAAAGTATACCGATTAAAAAAAGACCAAACAGCAACGATTTTTTAATATTTTTAGTCGTTTTCCTTATCATATTTGTTTCATTCTCGGAAGAAGGATTTATAAGCAATGTCTGCATTACTAAATGCTGAGTGTCTTTACCAGCTGATTTTAGACTGAAATGGGTCATTTTTGCGGCGGTTCGGTTAGTTTTCTTTAAAAATAGCTTTATTTTAAGGATTAATCAAAGCAGTTTCCTGATTGTTTAATAAGTGTTTTGAAAAGCCATAAAGTGTATTAATATAGCATAGCCGTATTCGGCTAGCTATCGGAATTGTTTTAGGGTTTCAAAATTTAATTTGTTTCTCATCAAACCCAAGGGCTTATAATGAAATAACCAAGATATTTTGACTTGTTCTTTTCTGCCTAGTGGCAGGCCAGTGCATACTAACTTCATTAAAAAGCCTCGCTTTAGCTAAGGCTAAAACTGCGTTTTTTGTCTCGCAACTGCACAAGATAACATTGTCAATTCAGTACTCTTTTTTGATACCACCCTTAAAATGGAATATCGAAACAAATATGCTTACTGGCAGAAGCAGGTTCAGTAGTGTCAATAAAACTTTTAGCGCTAATTACGGATATAGAACTTTTATTTAAGATAAATTAAGGCAATTTCATACTTGTTTAAAGTTTGTTTGGATTCCGTTTAAAGAATTGCTATTCGGTTAACATTTCCTAATGAAATAAAGTAAAGCGCTCCAACTTCAAAGATAAATTGCGCAATTCAAATCTGTTCCGCGCGTTATTTTTTGATTGAAATTACTTTCTAATAATAATTATTCTTTTCCTATATCTTTCCAAAGAAAAAATCGGTCAAAAAGACTGAAAACGGCTAAATTTTCTGCTAAATATAAATTAGGATATGCATAGCTGCTTGATTAATTCTATCTAATACGGTTGTTTTTATGCAGAAAAAGACGAGTTTTCGTACCTTCAAAGGTGGTTTTTTAGCCGTTCTTCATGAGTAATCTTTGTAATTTTCAACCCGAGAAAACGGTTCCCTTTTACCATTTTTGCATATTTTGTTTAATAGTAAATGAATTGGTGTGCTTTCAAAAATAATCGTAATTTCTCCCTTTGATCATAAAAATTTTTTAGATGAAAACACTGTTATCCTTACTTTTATTATTCACCATCACTTCGCTATCCGCCCAACA
>JBDNGW010000374.1:0-15239 GCA_041689735.1 Leeuwenhoekiella sp.
CATTTCTATGGGTTCTTTTGCCCAGCAACTGCGTTGAAAATACTCGCCATAGCTACGGCTATGTCTGCGTTTTTCGCCTTGTTGATGAACAAAATAACTGCCTATAATTCGGTCACTTTATTTCTGAACAGATCCTTAGCGCTATCTGAAGTCGATTTTTCATGGGCATTATACTTTGAGTTTTTCACTTGAGTGCCCGCCTTGTATTTTTTTTGGAAAAGTGCATGGGCATCGTCAGCTTCCACAAGCTCATAATCCAGTTCGCGTAAAAGCCCGTGTTGATCTAGTATCGCGTCTTTTTGAGGTGTTTTTACTTTAAACTGGACATCGTCTGTAGGTCCTATTATAGGAAACATTTCGATATCAGAATGGTTCCAACCAGGACTTCCCTTTTGATGTATATACTCGTGCTTGTTCTTAATTAGACTTACCAGTTCGCCGGCATTTATCTGCACGTTGAGGTCTTTTAATTTTAACGTAGTCATGATTTTATCTTTGTTAAGTTGGACAGAGAATAGAGCGCTAGACGGTCATTTTCCTATAATAGTCAAGGCGTTTTATATGGAAATCATTAATATTTGAGTCTTTTTTAGACATCGCAATCAGCTCTTCAAGCGCACCTATACGGGCGGCATCTCTTTCTAATATTAGTTCATTTTTATTGGGATAGGCCACTTGCATCATGCGCTTGTCTTCTTTGGAAAGCTCGGTGTTTTCTTCGGTAAAACAGGGCGATTTGTCTTTTGAAATAAACATCCACGCCGGAAAAGAGTAATGCATGATCGAATTTTTATCATACGCCGAAAAAGTCAATCCGCCTTCTTTGAGTTGGCGTAAATTATGATCCACCTTAGCTTTTGTCCAGTAATTTGGCGATCCACCCAGATAGTTGTATAGTGAAGGCCAGTCAAAATCACAGGTTGTGGCAGGGGACTGGTGTTCATGCTGAAAACCCAGGGCATGACCAAATTCGTGCAAGGTTACACCGGCCCAATCTGGTGGCAGGTTTTTATCAAACTTGGATAGGTTCAATGTTATTTCTCCGGGGCCCAAGATTGCGGGATCAGCGCTGTCATTGCCCACAAGTGACCAGTAACCGTCATATTCAAAGCCCACGCGTATATTGCTTTTATCATCAGGTGACCACTGCCGATAGGATCCAGTGATCTCATCAAAGCCAAAATCGAACGAAATATTGCCATATTCGGTCCATATTTTGGCCGTATTGGCCAGTTTTTCATGCAAAGCGCTATCACCGTCCTTAAAGCTTACGGTAATCGTTCCCACACGCCATAATTTAAGATCGTCAAGTACGAGTTCCAGTGCGTTGCCGAAAATATAACTGGGCATCTTATCCCTTTTATCCCGTTCTTTCTTTTCAATTTTTGCCTGGATCCGGTCTGGATAGGCTTCAATTACAAAATTATCTTTCACAACATATATTTTTAATTTGTTCCACTAAAAAAGGAGGCCACTATGGGCACCATCATTCCCAAAAAGGAGGTTGCCATATTAGCGATGCCCTGTGTCGCATCTGTTTCCAGAACGATCCATAAGACCACTGCCGTCACTCCCATTAAAATATAGGCAAGCGCATAAAAGAAACCATATTTTGACCTTTTTTTTTCATTTCCCAGCGGGGCAGAATGCGTAAGTGCTCCCAGCGCTTGTAATTTATTTCCTCTGGAAGGTAAATTTTGATCTGCCGACTGGCTGATGCCAAATGCCGCTGCTACAATTCCACCAACTAATGCGGTCAAAAGACTGGTTATGTAAACCACTGCACTATTCATTTGCGCCATATAATTTTCTGGTAGTTTGCCATCCTCCAGAATAGTGAAGGACTGGTAAAACATAAACAGTGAACTGACTACAAAACCGACCAGCGCAAGTACCACCAGAAAATGTAAAAGAGTTTTTTGATAATTCATTGCCAGTAGTTTAAGCCTATTTTAAAAACTGATTTTTGTTTTATACACTACAGCAATAATTTTTGGCGAAAAAAATTAGTCTGAAGGTTGCTTTCTGTTTGTCAAATTGTAAGTAATCCCTATAAAAAAGCCTTTCTGTAATTTATTTATCGTGGGGATGTTGCCGAAATTTTGTGGTAAATACATACCCGTTTCATCATGCAGCACCGCGCTGGAAAGTTCGTCCATTTGGGCAAGTGCCAAACCAAAGGTTAAACTTACCTGTTTTTGTCCGCCCCAGATTAAAGTGGGCCCCAGAAGATAACGCAAATTACCGTCAAATGGCGAAATTGCGGCTCCCAGTGCAATACCTCCCCGCCAATCGGGTAAAAATTTGTAGGTAAAATGACCCAGCGCGCCTATACTGATATCTGTTTTCGATTTATTTTCTTCCTGAATATAAAGTTTTCCCTGTTCATTTTCGGTCAGGTAATATTCCCGCGCTACTAGATTATTGTAGAAAAAACCGGTTGAAAAGTCAAAAGAGAAGTTTTTGTAAGTGGCGAAACTGAGGGTTTCTTCCAGCAGCGTACGGTTTGTGTACGTATCTACAATTTGCAGCGCTACGTCTACCACGTCACCAGTAGCGGTAAAGCCAGCGATGGGAAGGCTGGAAACTGCTTGTTGTGAAGCCTCTATAAAGTTGAGTAGATAGGCGTAATCCACTGCTTCAATAGTTGAATTGTAAGTTTTAATCTTGGCAAATTCTTCGAGAAAGTCTGCCGTTTCTTCATATTGTAAATCAATTTGTCCAAGCTGTGCGTTATAAACCTCTTGAATACTTGAATATATTCTTTGGCCAGTACGGTACGGGCATACGCTTCTTGTATTGAATTTACGCTCAGTGCCTGAAAAAGCTCTTGTTTTTTTGCCTTTGCAATCGCTGCATTTGGTCTAAAACGGGTCTGTTGATATAAGTCATCGCTAATACGTTGTATAGCGGCCAAGTCACGAAAATAAGCCGATGCCCGCTGATAAATAGCACGCTTTACGGGAGCATTCAAAGGCAGATTTGAACCCGCCGCATTATTGGGAATACCCACATAAATACTGCGTAGAATATCCGGAATATCCGACACAAAACGGGAAGTGGTAACTTCGGATAATGGAGCTATATGGGCGCTGTTTATATGATTGATAATAAGGGTATATTTCTTATTGTGCCTTACTTTATCTGGCAAATTTTGTGAATCGATACTGTTATTTTCAGCATTATACTCTATTTGGATGATTTCTTGTGCGCATACACAGTAGGGGAGCAGGTAGAAAACGCTTGCGGTCAGTATTATTTTAAAAAGTTGCGTTTTCAAGGATTGGTTGATTTAAGTTATATTTAAGTAATTCTAAATTTAGGGCTTTTTTCCATAAATCGAAAGTCTGATTTTAAATTTTGTCTGCTGAATGTTGGCGGTAAAATCAAAATTTAACCAATTAGATCCTACTTGCTCGCCAGCTGGCTAATTCCCAGACCTTCTGTGGAAATTTATGAGGCTAGTTCTGAATCTTATTGTAGAGGTCTACATTCATTCTGAAGCAAACATTTTCCGATGAGATTAATTTTGAAAAAGCGGTACTTATTTTAACAAGATTTTATCGCAGATTCAGATCAAAAATTGGCTCTAAAATGGGGATTTTTCATATAAAACCCTTACTTTCCATAGAAAATTAGCAGTTACATATGCAAGAACGAATCATAATCATTGGCGGTGGTTTTGCTGGGGTTCACCTCGCAAAATCGCTTGTAAAAGATGACCACTTTCAAGTTATTTTGGTTGATAAAAATAACTATAATTTTTTTCCGCCATTGATCTATCAGGTTTCTACGGGCTATCTTGATCCTTCCTCGATCACGTATCCTTACCGCAATCTTTTCCGCAACCGTTCAAATTTCAGATTTCGAATGGGAGAACTGCAAGAAATCCTCCCAGATCAAAATATCATCGTTCTCGATAATGGGATATTACATTATGATCATCTAGTCATGGCCACGGGCACACATACCAATTTCTTTGGCCTAGATCAAGTGCAAAAGCACGCTATACCTATGAAAACGCTTGAAGATGGCCTGCAAATGCGCAACCTCTTACTTCAACATCTAGAATACGCGACGCAGATAGACGATAAATCGCTGCGCATGCCCTGGCTCAATATGGTGGTTGCTGGCGGTGGGCCCACGGGGGTCGAGATCAGTGGGATCTTTGCAGAATTGCGTAACAATACTATCCGTAAGGAATTTCCCGAACTGCTCAACTCCGGTGCGCGGATCTATTTGATCAACGGCGGTAACGAGCTGCTGTCACCGATGAGTAAAAAAAGTCAAGCATATGCGCTCAAAAAATTAACGGAAATGGGCGTTGAAGTTATGCTTAATAGCCGCGTGGTTGATTTTGACGGTGAGAAGGTAATGCTCAAAGATGGTTCTCATATTTATAGCAAAAACCTAATCTGGGCCACTGGCGTCATCGGTTTTAAATTCAAAGGATTGCCGGAAGAAAGTTATGAGCGTGGCAATCGCTTAACGGTGGATGGAATCAACAAATTGACAGGGATCCACAATGTTTACGCCATCGGTGATTCCTGTATCCAGCATCATGACGCAAAGTTTCCAGAGGGTCATCCACAACTTGCGCAGGTGGCGATACAACAAGGCGATAATCTGGCCAAAAACTTAAAGAGAACGAGCAAGGGGAAAGAAGTGAAGCTTTTTGATTATGTTGATAAAGGATCTATGGCCATTATAGGCAGTAATAAAGCGGTGGCCGATATCCCCAAACCTCATTTACATTTTGATGGTTTTGTCGCATGGCTCATCTGGATTTTTATCCATTTATTTTCGCTGATCAATTATCGTAATAAGCTGCGCACGTTCTACAACTGGTCGATACAATACCTGACCCAAAATCAGGATCTAAGGCTTATTATTAGGCCAAAAAGAGAAAAAATAGATACTTAAACAGGTAAAATCTGTCTGTTTTTGTATTTATTTTTATCATTTTTCTTATTAAATTGCCATTCTTTTTTGAGCCAATTTAGCTAACTTTTGAGTAAAATTACTGCCATCTTTCTTACCGCAATTTTTGCCCTGAACGTACTGGGCCCAATTGTGATTTTTAAGGTGCAGCAGTATGAAGCGCGCAGGGAAGCAATACGGCATATCAAAAAAGGCACGTCCGATGCGAGCCTGATCCAGATTTTCATTAAAAAGGAACATATAAAAAGCCTGTTATGGCTGGGTGATAATGAATTCCGCTACCGCGGAAAAATATACGACGTGGTCAAAGGGCAACAGGATGATAAAGGGAACACGGTCTATATCTGCTACGACGATTCGCTGGAAAGTTTTCTTTATGCACGACTGCACAAACACGTCAAGAATTCAAAGAAAACCAATAAAACCCCGAATGCTTCCGTAAAAATCACGTTTAAATACCTTACCAGAAAAAACGTATATTCCATAGTTAAAAACAACGAATTCCTACAGCAACGGAAGCACTCTTTTTTCAATTATACTTTCTTCTACAATGCACCCATGCTGGAAATTTCCGGCCCTCCTCCCAAACTGGTTTGATACGTGAAACTTGAATTCGAGCTAAGAAAAATATGTCAGCCTGCCAGCCGGTAAAGGCAGGTTCGAGAGATTCTTATAGCTATCGGAACTGGAAGAATTTTGTACTTGCCAGTCGGCAGGCTGGTCGAGAACCACATTTTTCGATTAAAAAAAGCTCTTTCTCTCCTAAAAGCTTTCGGGGACGATTTTTTGCAAAAATCACTCGAAATGACTTTTTTCAATGTCATATTATTATACATCGAATTCAGTTTATAAGACTAAAGCCCACTGGCTTTTGGGCGGCATTCTTTATGTGCGCCACTATTTTATTTATCAAACTAGAAATCATAAACATGAATCAAAAATTATACATTTTCGGCCTGTTCTTTACAATGGCCTTTACCCTTTTTGCGCAAAATCTTCGCGTTGAGGGCAGAATAACAGATGCTACTACAAATGCCCCTTTGGCGGGTGCCAAAATTAAAATTAACAATACCAGCACGATCACGACCGATGAAGCGGGCCAGTTCACAATGGCCTGTGCAGATGATCTGAAGCTTACCATAAGTTATGTGGGCTATAAAACCTAACTACGGAAATGACGTCATGCGGTGTTTTTTTAAATATTCTTATGGTGCCCACAGCAGATGATCTTGCCGAAGTGCAATTAATGGGCAGTGCAGGTCAGGATCGAGAATTGCTGCGAGAGCCTGTTTCGGTGGTTGAACTGGATAAAAAAGAACTAAATCGCGGTACCGGTCTTTATCTTGATGATGCCATAAATGCCAATGTTCCCGGGGTAACCATGCAGCGTCGCGCGGTGTCTTCTGGACAGCAGTTTAACATTCGCGGTTATGGTAACGGCGTGGGCTTTCGCGGAGCGTCAAATAATTTTGACGGACAGGGCTACAAAGTTTATCTCAACAATATTCCCATTACAGATGCCGAGGGCGTTACCCAACTTGACGATATTGATTTTAGTTCTATAGGTGAAGTTGAGGTGATCAAAGGGCCTGCCGGCACCAAATATGGACTGGCCATTGCTGGCGTAGTAAACTTAAAAACCATAAGGCCGCAAGCAGGTGAAGTTTCGCTGGGTCAATCAGTTACTGCCGGCCGCTTCGGACTTTTACGACTTACTTCCCAGCCGCAAATGGGCGGCGATACTAGTTCACTGCTCCTTAATTATGGACATCAGGTTTCAGACGGATACATGTCGCACACTGATTCCCAGAAGGATTTTGTCAACGCCATGATCGATTTCAGACCCAGCGAGCGGCAGTATATCAGTACGTATTTTGGTTACAGCAACAGCTATGACGAGCGAGGAGGCGAGTTGAGCATTGAACAATATGAAGCCAAAGATTATACTGGCAACGCCCGTTATATCAAGAATAACGCCCATTCTGAAGTGGTGAGTTTCCGTGCCGGTCTGAGCCATAATTATATTTTTAGCAACTGACTGAGCAATACAAGTACTGTTTTTGGTTCTGGGGCAAATACCAATTCCAGCTCTGCCGGTGGTTGGACGGATAAAGATCCCACCAATTATGGGCTGCGCACCAGTTTTGATTTCAATTTTGAATTGGGTAATAACCTGCGCCTTACCGGTTCCGCAGGAGCGGAATTACAGGAGCAGCGCGCCGCGATCATTGGTTATCGCATGGTTGAAAATCCTGCAGATCCCGAAGGATATAACATCATTGGTAATACGAAAAGTAACCAGTACGCCCGCTCGGGCACCTCTTCCTTTTTCACCGAATGGATGTTGCACCTGCCCGCTGATTTTTCGGTAACTGCTGGCCTGGGACTGAGCACTATGCAGATAGATTTGGAAGAACGACGCTATGATCCCGAAAGTGAACGTGCCCGTACGGTTTCGGCAGATTATAAGGAGCTGTATTCGCCGCATGTGGCCATTAATAAGGTTTTTAATGATAATGTTTCAATCTATGCGTCTTATAGCAAAGCGTATAATGCGCCGGTGAGTGGCAACATCGTGATTTCCACTACCGGTGAACTGAACACAGGTCTGGTTCCAGAGGTTGGTAATCAGTTTGAAATAGGTTCTAAGGGAAATATATTCGACAACAAACTGCATTATCAACTGGTGCTTTTCAATGCAATTTTCAAGAATAAATTTACTTCGGTGGCCGTTCCGCTAGACCAGAATACTACCGCGTACACCTATATCGCAAATGGCGGAAAACAGGATCATAAAGGCAGCGAACTCTTGGTAAAATACACGGTGTATAAATCGGCTACCGGTTTTTTCAGCAGCATAGATCCGTATGCCAATGCCACCTATTCACATTTCAAATATGCCGATTATCAGTATGAATCGCTGGGCGATGATGGTGCCGCAATAACCGTAGATTACAGCGGCAATGCCGTTGCCGGTGTCGCGCCATGGGTAGTGAATGCGGGAATGGATTTTAATCTCTATTGGGTTTAATTCCCCGAGGCTTGCCTCGCGTTTTTGAGGAAAGTTTGAAAACGGATGGTTTTCATCAATCAAAAAAAAATTCCTCTAAATGCCTCGTGGGCTTGCCCCGAGGATTATTTACTACAAATCCTGGTGTTTATGGAAACGTAAATTATGCGTTTCGGGATGCGATGCCATTCACCTCAGACGGGGCGAACCGTACGCACGCTTATCATTTGCTCAATGCAAAACTGGGCTACCACACACGTATGGATCACTTTGATCTCGATGTTTTTGCCGGTGCAGATAACCTTACGGGAACGCAGTATTATTATATGGTATTTGTAAACCAATTACCAGATGCTTATTTGCCAGCGCCATATGAAGTGCAGTATTATGCAGGTACCAGTTTGCGGTATAATTTTTAACCGTTTTTAGGTCGTTTTTTTACGTCTTTACGGCGGAAAATTATTTTTAATTAAATAACCGAAAACATCGCTAATTATGTCGGAAAACGGTCAAAAACGGCTGTTTTTAGATTGAAAATAGAAGGTTTGGAGGTTTTTTTCAGGTTTTAAAGCCTGATAATCAGGTAAAAATAAATGATTTTCGGCCTGTTATAGCTAATTTTAATTAGTTTATCATGGAAGTTTGAAGCAAGACCTACAAGGAGCCTTGTTCATGCCTCGCAGGTCATAGAGGATTGCCGACCTGCAAGGTGTTGTTATTTCGAGGAACGGGAAAAAACCTCCTTGTAGGTCTAAATCTCTAATATTCTGTATACTGTTCACTCTATCTCTAGTACTTTTTAAAATTTTTAGAGTGTCAAACAATGTGTTTTTTCGTACTTCAAACTGTGCAATAGTGGTTTCAAGTAGCATTTCTTTCAATTCATTTTTCTCCCTTTGAACGCTAATCAGACCCGAATCCCAGGTGAAATATAGTCCAGCAAGTAAGATAACTGTAGTTAAAAAGCCTTAAAAAATTCAGGTGTTTTAAACCAGTTTTTATTTTATTTCTTAATCTCAAGTCGTAGTTTTTCTGCTTCTAATTTTTTTATTTTAAGTTTTGGCTTTTCTTCTTCTGGTTCTGTATCCATGTTAAAAGTTACTTTTCATTAGTTCAAAAATCAAATATACTGTGCCCAAGATTAACTAAATAGCCTTTTGGAAAAATGCGACACAGTTTTTTTAACCCTAAATCTATTTTCAAAATAATTCAAGCATCTGAAACGCTCTCGACCTACCTTTTTCGGCAGGCAGGTACACGCTCCTCACGTCGCGCACTCGAGCTGACATTTTGCTCCCGAGACGCCTTTTTTAGGGCAAGTCACGAGCTGACTTTTTGCTCTTGAATCACCTTTTATAGGTCTGGCACTCAAGCTAACATTCAGGATTTACTATTATATTTGTAAAGACAACTATTTAACAATTTTAATATGCTGCAAAGAAACAAATCAACTTATTCCGTTTTAAGCCTTCTGTTGCTCTTGGCACTTTCAAGCTGTAAAAATTCAGATAAAAAACAGGAAGAAATCGAGCAAAATGAACGGCCAAATATCATCTTTATCATGTCCGACGATCACGCATTTCAGGCGATAAGTGCGTATGGCAGCGAACTGAGCAAACTTGCTCCCACGCCAAATATTGACCGTATCGCGGAAGACGGCGCTATTTTTACCAGTAACTATTGTACCAACTCACTTTGTGGACCCAGCCGTGCGACGATCCTGACCGGAAAGTTCAGCAATGAAAATGGCTTTAAGATGAACGGTGATAAATTTGATGGTTCGCAGTTCACTTTACCTAAAATTTTAGGTGAAAATGGCTATAAAACAGCGGTTATTGGCAAATGGCATCTTGGCACTTTGCCCACAGGTTTTGATTATTGGGATATATTGAATGATCAGGGCCAATATTATAATCCCGATTTTATAAGCCATGGCGATACGACAATTGTGCAGGGATATACCACCGATATCATCACTGATAAAAGTATAGATTGGATCAGCAAACAAAAAGATTCTACCAAGCCATTTTTTCTTATGGTACATCATAAAGCGCCGCACCGCAACTGGATGCCGCCACTGCGTTATGCAAACGTTTATGACAGTATAGCATTCCCACTGCCGGACAGTTATTTCCACCAGTTCGATAAAACACAGATCGCGGCCAGGGATCAACTTCAAAATATATATAAGGATATGTATGAAGGTTATGATCTTAAAATGACGGTAAAAGAAGGAAGTCCAGAACTGGCGCACGACCCTTGGAACAATGAATTCAGCAGGATGACGAAGGAGCAGCGCGCCACCTGGGACAGTTTGTACCAACCAAAAAACGACGCCATGCACCGAGCCAATTTAAAGGGGAAAGAACTTGATAAATGGAAAGGGCAGCGCTTTTTACAAGAATATCTCGCTACCGTAAAGGCCGTTGATGATGGTGTTGGCAGAATTTTGGATTACCTCAAGGAAAACGGAATGGATAAGAACACACTGGTCGTTTACACTTCCGATCAAGGAAGGCTTTTATCTGGGTGAAAATGGCTGGTTTGATAAACGGTACATGTATGAAATTTCGTTCCGTCAGCCTTTGCTTATGCAATATCCAGGACATATTAAAGCGGGATCAACAATTGATGCGCTTACGCAAAACCTGGATTTTGCCGAGACTTTTCTCGATTATGCCAATGCACCTATTCCTGAGGATTTTCAGGGGAAATCTTTGCGCCCATTATTGGAAAATAAAGTGAACGGTGTTGATTTTAGGAACGCGCTATATTATCATTATTATGACTTTCCCGCTTTTCACATGGTAAAAAAACATTACGGCGTGAAGACAGCGCGTTACGCGATGATGCATTTTTATGATGACATTGATCAATGGGAACTTTATGATGTAGAAAATGATCCCGAAGAGCACCATAATATTTACAATGATCCCAATTATGCAGATGTTCAAAAACGCCTGCACAAAACGCTGGATTCTTTACAGGTAGTTTATAAAGACACGGCGGACTTTGAGAAAGCCACCAAAGAAGAAGTGGATCGAGCGTATAGATCTTTTTCCACCTTAAGGGGAAAAGAAAAAGATTATTATCCCAATCCAAATACCGATCAGTAAATTAAACAATAGCTTTATTTAACAAATAAGTTGTTCAAAAACCCCCGATTTTTACCTAATTATGGCCATTTTTAGAAGAAATAGGGATTTTTTACGTTTTATTATACTTGTCCGCTATTACATCAGAGCTGAATTGTATTACTTGGAGAGTGTCTTCCAGAACCGCGAGAAGCAAGTTGAATGATATTTGATATTTCCTATTGAATTATCTTTTGGATTATATGGATTGTAGACAAAAGTTCGAGTTAAGAAAAATATGTCAATCTGCCTGCCAACAAATGTATGTCCAAATCACATCTTTCGATTAAAAAGCCCTTTCTCGATACAATTTTTTTCAAAAATCACTCGAAATGACGACATAAATTATCTAACATAAAATATATCGCATTCAAGTTGTAAGGTTTCGCGAAAATTTGAAAAACAAAAAATCAATGTGAAGAGATGCAATAAATACTCAAAACCAGAGTCTGGTATTTTGTTAAGGAATTCGTGGGATTTAGAATGAAAATGCAAATTGCTTGCGCTGGAATCCTCGAGTTTAAATAGGACAAGTGGCCAAGAGAGTTGTGGCTCTATAATAATAAAAGGATAAAATTCAGCGGAAACATTTCAGCTTATTAACAGCGAACTGTTATTTAGCTCTGCCCAAGCAAACTGGATATTTTTGTTTCAAGATCTGCGCCCCGTAAGTTTTTGTCAATGATCTTTCCATTTGCATCAAGTAGAAAAGTTGCCGGAATAGCTGTTACTCCATATTTTTTGGCCACAGGCTCATTCCAGAACAAAAGATTTGATACATGGTACCAGTCCATATTATCTTTTGAAATGGCGTCCGTCCAAGACTTTTTATCATCCGGTTTGTCCAGGGAAACGCTAATGATATTAAGGCCTTTAGCGTGGTACTTTTTATAGACATTAACTACATTGGGATTTTCTACACGGCAGGGCTTGCACCAACTCGCCCAGAAATCTATAATGGTATATTTTCCCAGGGCATCGCTAAGGGCAAGGGCCTTACCTTGTGGTGTAGGAGCGCTGAATTGTGGTGCCATATTGCCAATTTCGGGTAATGTAGAGGCGATTTCACTGGCCTTGGCTTTAGCGATTATTTCGCTTAACTTTTTACCTTTTTCTGAGTTTTTTACTTTTTCGCTGAGCGCATTGAATTTTTCCTCTGCTTTAGCAGCATCAATAAGACGCAGGCCTATAAGATCAGAAAGAATAAGTACAGAGACATTTGAATCTTTATGGTCATCGATCATTTTAAGGCGTTTGGTAACCGAATTTTCATTGATATCTTCCATTTCGGCACGTATGGCGTCCACTTTTATAGTATCCTTTTCACGCATGGCGGCCATACCTTCTTGCTGAATACGCTGGCGCTCTTTATTAGAACCCATAACCTCATCAAAATAAGTCTTGAAAAAATCATTTTGTTCCCCACCTTTTACGCTAGAGTCTATAATACTGTCTTTATTGGCATTTATCTTCAATTTCTCATTTTCAGAAACAAAAACGATATTTCCGTTTATGCCCTCTACGGTAATGAGGTTGAGGTCTGAATTTTCTACTTCTGCCGGGTCAAAAGAGAATTTGCCGTCTTTTACGGTAGAAGTATCTATATTTACCAACTGGTTCTGGCCACTTATTTCCTGTAAAAATACATTGGTACCGTCTTTGATACCTTCGGCAGAACCATCTATTTTGTAATTGTTTTCCTTTGCGCACGACGTAAGGACCAAGGCCGCAGCAACTACTTTAATATAATTTATCATTAATTCTTATTTTAGCTTGCGAAGATACGGGTTTTACGAAACCTGTAGAACAATGAACGGCATCAATTCCACTTTAAAAAATGTTAAAGAAATTTCCTTTGAAAGCAACCGCAAGTTTTTTTGATTAAATTTAATAAAATCACAGTTTTAGTTATGGCAGACATAAAAGATTTTCCGGTAGACATTCGCTTCAGCCTTGCTCCCATATTGAAGAAACTGGAGGAAAGGATGCTTGGTAGTGCCAGCGCAATATCTAAGGATTACATGAAAATCATTCTTGAATATGCGAAGCGTTTTCCGGAGTTATGGGATGGGCTGTCCGATATTGAGAAAGTGGAGAACTATAAGGCGGAAATACATACTATTCTCGAAAATATTTTTCCTGAAGTTCTTACCAAAAATGAAATAAAAGCTGCTTCAATCCCCTTAAGTACGGCCATTTTTAATCCTACAAGGCGTTTGGAACGACTGCTTGAAGATGCTGGACCAGAGTATACATTCCGTGTTCGGAACATGAATGATCAGACCAGATATATTTTTATTTGCATCATTATTCTAAATGAACATTACAAGTTCAATTTTGACTTTTCAAAACCTCTTTTTGCTGATATTCCCGATAAAAACGGAATGATGCGTCATTATCGAATGGCTATCAACGCTGATTTCATTACGCTGGAGCCAAAAGAAAATGCAGTGGAAATTACAAAAAGCATTGCAGAAGAACTTATGCAGAATGTGGATAATATAGCATTGTGGAGAACTTATTTTCCTAATGATAGCTGGATTTTGCGTGGGATGGTGATTTTAAATCTCACCGATGTGACGATTGAAGATGCAATTTCTGATCTCAAAACCACTTTACTTTTTAATAGAGAGCTTGATAATGACGATTCATATTCAAAATTTGAAGAAATTTTCAGGTCCTTGTTCAATAATAAAGATCTGCGGATAGGCTTTGCTGAATTTGATCCTCAAAACAAGGATCCTTTTCAGATGGATAAAGCTTTTGCACATAGTTTTATACTGGATACGAATACGTATAAAGACTGTGCAACGGCATTATGCAAGGATGCTTATAGCGCACTAGTAATGGATAACAAATATTTTGTAATCACAGATGTAGATCAATATGCGGAAGATACGGGTCATAATTTACTGGCCGAAAGTCTGCTGAGCCAAGGCGTAAAAAGCTGCATTCTCGCTCCAGTCGCAAAAGGAGACAAACTGCTTTCGGTTCTTGAAGTGGTTTCTCCTTATGCTAATGAACTCAATAGCGTTAACGCCATGAAGCTGGATGATATCATTCCCTACATTGTTTCTACCGTAGAGCGTAAACGTTTTGAGAAAGAGAATAGGATTAAGGCGGTGATTCAATCTGAATGTACCAGTATTCATCCCAGCGTATTATGGATTTTTGAGGAGGAAGCAAAACGTTATATTCTCAATCAGGACGCAGGTAACTTTCATTATTTTAGGGACATAACGCTAGAAGATGTGTACCCATTGTATGGTCAAATAGATATTGTAGGCTCTTCTGAAGCGCGTAATACGGCGATACAAAAAGATATTACGGCACAACTGAGAATGGTAAGTAGTATTCTTGAGACAGCTCTTGCTCATAAACCGATGCTTATTTATGAACAGATTAAATTTAGGATCGAAGAGTTTACTTCAGCGATTAAAGATGGGTTGGATGCGGGAAGTGAGTCGGAAATTTTTGACCTCTTGCAAAATGAAATCAACCCCATACTGGATCATCTGGATGATAAAATACCCGACTTGCAGAATCCTATTGCCAACTATAAGTCGGCCATAAACACTGATACCGGGATTGTTTATGATCATCGCAAAAATTATGACGATACCGTACTTCTTGTCAACCAGAAACTAGCGGCGTTTTTAGATTTGAAACAGCAAGATGCGCAGCAGATCTATCCTCATTATTTTGAACGTTATAAAACGGATGGTGTAGAACATAATATTTATATAGGTAGATCTTTGACAAAAGAAGAACGTTTCAATATGGTTTATCTCTATAATTTAAGGTTATGGCAATTGCGTACCCTATGCGAAATGGAAAACCATTTTTACCATGAACAAGAAAACGCTAGCCTTCAACTGGATGCGGCTTCAATGATTCTTGTTTTCAGCAATACTTTATCCATTAGATATAGGATGGATGAAAAGAAATTTGACGTTGATGGCACCTATAACGCCCGTTATGAAGTAATTAAAAAGCGTATAGATAAAGCACACGTTAAGGATCTGTTTAGAAATAACCTGCCCATTTCTATGGGTTCTTTTGCCCAGCAACTGCGTTGAAAATACTCGCCATAGCTACGGCTATGTCTGCGTTTTTCGCCTTGTTGATGAACAAAATAACTGCCTATAATTCGG
>JBDNGW010000375.1:0-5473 GCA_041689735.1 Leeuwenhoekiella sp.
GCCTGTCGGCATTACCGATGCAAGTTTGGTACAGGCTCTCCCCTTGAAAATAAGGGGAAGAACTACGGAATATCATTCTCGTTAATATTATAATATGAAACTATCTACTGACCTTTTAACGATTAAACATTTCCACGATTAAACGGTTAAACGAAAAACAATTAGACGATTAAACAATTTAAAACATAAAACCTCTTCAAAACAAAGAACGCCATAACAGAAAACCCCCTTTTCAGTCAATAAATCGACCTTTTTTACTCGTTTTTCGCCTTGATTTTTTCCATAATTGCGTCTACGCAGTTGATACCGTCTATTGCAGCAGACATGATGCCACCGGCGTAACCGGCGCCTTCGCCACAGGGATAAAGTCCGTTCACTTCAATATGTTCTAGGGTTTTCGCGTTCCGCGGAATGGAAACCGGTGACGATGTACGGCTTTCCGGTGCATGTAAAATAGCGTCATTAGTTAGATAACCCTTCATTTTCTTTCCAAAAAGCACAAAAGCTTTCTGCAGTCGGCTGGCGATCATGGGCGGAAGCACTTCATTAAGATCCACCGAAACAATCCCAGGCTGATATGAGGTTTTGGGCAGATCTGTCGATAGTTTCCCTTCCACAAAATCAAGCATGCGCTGTGCGGGAACCCGCTGCGTTTTCCCGGCCGCTTCCCAACAATTGCGCTCCACCAGTTTTTGAAAATCGAGGCTTACAAATGGATTTTCAGGGTCATAATCGGGCAGATCTTTAGGTTCAATACTCACCACGATCCCGCTATTGGCATATGGATTATTGCGTTTGCTGGGACTCCATCCATTGGTTACCACTTCTTCCTGTTGTGTGGCACAGGGCGCAATAATCCCGCCGGGGCACATGCAGAAGGAGTACACGCCCAAACCATCAACCTGCTCGACAAGACTGTACGCAGCTGGCGGCAGATAGGGATTATCTTGCGAACCGTGGTATTGAATCTGGTTGATTAGTGATTGCTGATGTTCGGCCCGAACGCCCAGCGCAAAAGCCTTGGCTTCGATCTTGATATTTTTAGCGTGCAACAGGTAAAAAATATCCCGGGCAGAATGTCCCGTGGCCAAGATCAAATGTTCGCAAGGATACCATTTTTCGGAATTGATCTCAATGGATTTTACCGAGTTATTTTCAATCTTGAGATCGGTAAGTTTGGCATTAAAATGAACTTCACCGCCTGCGGCAATAATCGTTTCCCGCATTGCGGTAATGATTTTTGGTAACTTATTGGTCCCAATGTGCGGGTGCGCATCTACCAGAATATCTGGGTCTGCGCCAAAATGGACGAACCACTCCAATGCTTTCAGCACATTTCCACGTTTTTTGGAACGCGTATATAATTTCCCGTCAGAATACGTGCCCGCGCCTCCTTCGCCAAAACAGTAATTGGATTCGGGATTTACGATCTGCTCCTTGTTGATTTTGGCCAGATCGCGCCGGCGCTCACGCACATCTTTTCCACGCTCAAAAATAATGGGTTTTATTCCGGCTTCAAGTGCTCTTAATGCGGCGTAAATTCCGGCTGGACCAGCGCCAATGATAAAGATTTCATGATTACCTGTTATTTTTTTTGACCGGAACGGCGGAAGATCTATCCGTTTTTCATCAAGTTTCCATAATTCCAACTGAACCTGTAATTTGACCGGATTCTGCCGCGCATCGATGGAGCGTTTTCTGATACGCCATTCCAGCACGTTTTCCTTCTTGAGACGCGCTTTTGAAAGCGCTTTTTTCAAGAGGAATTCTTGATCTTCCAGTTGGTCAGGAAATATGGAAATCTGAACGAGGGTACTCATGAAGATATTTTATTTTTTCTAAAATCCGCAAAAGGCTGTATTTGTTGATCCTATTAGCCGAAAATTGAATTGTTTCCAAATATTGATTGGCCTTATTTTGGAGCTAATTATTAAAATTGGTTCAAACTTATTCCTTGCTGATTTACAACATTTTGTAAAATATGCTCTTGTCCAAATAATAGGCAAATACTCTGATATTAAACAATTTACACACTTAGCCAAAACTACAGTTCCAAAATTTTTCAGGAGAAAATTGCTAGAATTAACTGCAACAAGCTCTAACCTAATTTATTAAGCGAAAATCATTTATTCCTAATCGATCTTAAATATAATTCTTCCACTTTTGTACGTGCCCAAGGAGTTTTCCGAAGAAATGTCAAACTGGATTTTATAGAGGGATTTTCCGTAAAACAGCGGATGTTTATACGGTTCCCCAGTTCGGTCCAGCCAAATTTATCCACCAAAAAATCTAAAATTTCTGCTAGTTTTACACCGTGCAGCGGATTATTAAGTTGTTCTTCCATCATATTAAGTTTGGTGTCTATTACAATTAACCGACAATTGTGCCGCCGGCTATTTTTTTAATGACTGCCATAGCGGCACGCTCTCCAGAAATCATCGCCGCATTGGAGGAGCCGTTCAATAATTGATCGCCGGCCAAGAATATCCCGCTGGTCAATTGGGTTTCACTGGGTGCAAGTTCATACTGTAATTGCTGCAAGTCAGGAAGCGCTTTTGCAATGTCGTAGCGTTTTAAAAAATTTACATTTTCAATACCACAAAACATTCTTAAATCATCAATAACGCGCTCTAGAAGCTGTTTTTCATCTAAATCTGTTGTTTTAACAACAGTAACCGACAATAATTCGCGCGCTCCTTTCTGACCCGTTTCTACGGAATTATGGTAAAAAATATTATTGATAAGTGCGTTTTCATCAGCTATAAGACCAATTATAGGTTGTTCAATTTTCCTTTTATCCACTTCAAAATAAAAATTGATGCAGGATTTCCAAGGTGTTGCCTGGTTTTTAAGATTGGTTACCAGATCACTTGCCGTTGTGGCTATAATGGTATTCGTACTGGCAATTTTTATACCATCTTCCAGATAAATCGTCCCTTCAGCCACGCGCTGAACTTTAGTATTGAATTTGAAAATTGTCGTTTTCAGCTGGCTCTTCAATTGTTCCGGAATAGCGGCGATACCCTTTCTGGGCAATAAAGCCGCGCCTTCTCCAAAAAGTTTAAAAACGTACTCAAACATTCGGCTTGAGGTTTTCAACTCGGATTCCAGGAAAATACCAGTAAAAAAAGGTTTGAAAAATTGGGTGATGATCCGGTTGGAAAAACCAAAACCCTTCAGATAGTCCAAAGTGGTCTGTTCCTTTTCCTCAAAAATTTCGGGCAATGTTTTATCCTTTAGTTTTAGATAGAGTTTTAATACCTTGATTTTATCTCCAAATGTGGCCACAGAAGAGGTCAAGGTAGGCCATAAAAAGGAAGCTTTACGTAAGGGATCGCCCATTCTGGACATTTTTCCATTAGCAAAAATCACTGCTCCCGGTAGGATTTCCTGTACTTCTAAAGCATCATAATCCAGGTACTGTTTCGCTTTGGGATACGCGCCCAGTAAAATCTGAAAACCGTGATCTAACTGATAACCCGCGTGAATATCGGTCTTAACGCGACCTCCTACTCGATCTGTAGCTTCATAGACAATAGGTGAGAAACCTTGTTCTTCAAGTACCAGGGCAGCGATCAAGCCACTTATGCCCGCACCGATGATATGAATTTGATTCGCGGCTTCTTCTTGCATTTTTTTTTGTAAAAATAACCAATTGAATTGGTAAAGCCATTTAAATCTAATGCGTTAATTGTTTCTCAAACTACTAATTATTATAATAACAAGTACTGTTTGTTCAACTTTTATTACCTAAATTTAAACAAAAATGTTATGACAACATTAGCTACTATCGCAATTTTTATAATAGCCATTTCCATTATTATTGTCTGGGTTTTCCGTTTTGATAATATTGTAATAGAGTTCAAACAATACGGCTTGCCAGATCTGGTACGTAATGCGGTGGGCGCTGCAAAAATTGCCATTACCACTCTATTGGTAACTGGTATTTGGTACGACTCTCCTGTGGTCTGGCCTGCACTGGCAATGGCGTTTTTAATGCTCTGCGCGCAATTTGCACATATAAAAGTTAAAAATCCCTTTAATAAATTCTTGCCTTCGCTTGTACTTTTGATCCTATCCCTTTTTGTTGCGGGAGTATATTCTGGCATGCTTTAAATGGGTGTTTTTCAGATCGTGATGCTTATAACGGCCATAGCATTTTTTGGATATGGTCTAAGCTGTATTTTCAGTAAGAACATGCGTGAGGAATTTATGCGCTTTGGGCTTGCAAAATGGCGAATCCTAACAGGCGTTTTGCAGCTTATAGGTGCTTTTGGATTGGCATTGGGAATATACTTTGTCAGCCTAGGTGCCCTAGCATCTTTTGGTTTAGCGATCTTGATGTTCTTGGGATTTGTAACGCGGTTGCGCATTAAAGATAATATACTCCAAGCAGCGCCTTCCTTACTGTTAATGTTTTTGAACCTGTATTTATGTTATTACAATTACATGCTGCTTTAGAGAAGGTAAAATAGAGAAATTTGAAACTTAATGCTATTCTATGAACAAAGAAATCGCCAAAAACGTACTGGGAACAGAACTGCAATCTTGCTGCAAAGATCCCCTCACAGGTTACTTCAGGGATGGCTACTGCCGCACCGATGATACTGACAGTGGTACACATGTGCTATGCGCAATTATGACGCAGGAATTTTTGAACTACTCCGCTTCCCGCGGAAATGATTTGATAACGCCCAGACCCCAATGGAACTTTCCCGGCTTAAAACCCGGAGATAAATGGTGCCTTTGCGTAAGTCGCTGGCTAGAGGCGATAGATGCCGACAAAGCGCCCAAAATCTTGTTATCCTCCTGTCATGAGCGTGCACTTGAATACACCTCCATGCAACTGCTCAAAAATTATCAAGTGTGAAGTATGCCAGATACAAAAAAAGCCTTATGGTTTTCTAAGTAAGAGAACCATAAGGCTTTTTTAAAGTATTTTTTTTTAGCTGGCTATCGCTTTAGATTGCTGCTCCGTAGATTGTTTTGAGGAAACTGCCTGAGTGTTTTTTAATGTGGAATTTAAAAAATTCAAGGTTTTGCCCTGTAGAAAACAATCCATCTCAAAGGTATTGTCAACTTCTTTGTGAGAGATTTTTGCGTCTCCCTCAACGAGGATTTTTATTCCTTTTTCAAGCTTTTTGAGTATTGAAACCGGCTTCTCATTGTACTGAATTGAAACTGACCAGATTGTGTCTATTTTTTTTAGCGCACCGCTTTCGTCTTTGCACTCATCCTGATTGGTCATCATAAAAGTTACCAAGTAGCCCTGATCACCCATTTTTAATTGAGCGGTCGTATTAACTGTTCCGGAAACAAAAACTGTATTCATGATTCGATAATTTGAGGTGAATAAATCTTGTTGTGCAGTCAATTATTTATAACTACTAAGCGAATATCGTAGTTTAACTCTTACAAAACAAACTTTAAAGTAGGTATTTCTTAAATAAACCACAAATAATTGATTTACAGA
>JBDNGW010000376.1:0-8819 GCA_041689735.1 Leeuwenhoekiella sp.
CCTATACTAGAGGAACTATTCGCAGTAATAACACCTATAAGTTATTTGATGATCGGCTTAGGATCATACAAAACCTGAATATTACCTACACTAATGAATCACCTAAGCCCTTTGGAGCATTCAATACGGCCTTTCGACAGGCTCCTATCGTTCCTACGCGTTATCCTTCAAACGGAAGATTCGGTAGGAACTTTGTAAATGAAACCACTGGGGTTATCGGTTTTCAGGCTGGTCCTGGGGAGTCCATAAAAACACTTAATAATGTTGGCAATCCCTTGGCTGATGTGTTTTTCGCAGATGAGCAGATAAATACCACTACGCTTCAAGGCTTGGTGACCGCAGAATTCGATATTACAGATTATTTAATGGCAACAGCAAGGTTTGGTGCCACTAAGGGATATTCCAAGAACACACAATTCTCTGATATTCGCCAGATTTGGCTCAATCAAAACCCTACGCGTACGGTTGAACAATTTGAAGCTGGCAGAATACCAAGTGAAGAGGGATTGGTTTCCACAGAATTTGCGGACAATTCCCTTAGAATACGTGATGAGGACAATTACCGCTGGAATGTGGATGCATTCCTCACCTTTACCAAATCCTTTGAAAAGCACAATCTTTCTGCAACAATTGGTGCCACACGCGAGAATTTTGGAGGTGGGCAGTTTTTGGAAGCGCAAGGGTATGATGTCCTGGGGGCGCGTAGATTGAGATCTCTGGATTCTAGAGGTGGACTCTTCGATATAACCGCTAATCAGGATACTGATCAGTCTACAAACATCCAATCTTATTTTGCCCGTGCGGAATATAATTTTGACGAAAAGTATTATCTGCGCGGAGTGGTAAGACGTGATGGCACCAGTAATTTTATTCAAGGGGGTAATAATTTCTTTGATTATTTCCCTGCGGTTAGTGCAGGTTGGACCATCAGCAAAGAAGATTTTCTTGAGGACAGTTCCATTTTATCAAATCTCAAAATCTTTACAGGTTGGGGGAAACTGGGCAACGCAAATGTGCCACTTAACGTGCAGCAAATCAATGCCGGAGCTGGTAGTACGAATACTAATTACGTATTTGGCCCAGCACAGAATCTAATTATTGGATCCGCTTTTGGTAGTCCAGTTCTCCCCATTTCTTGGGAGGTTACCGAAGAATTTGAAGCTGGTTTTGATTTCGGTTTTCTTGACCAAAAACTCTCCGGTACATTTACGTATTACAATAGGTTGAATACAAATACGATTATCCAAGTTCAGAATATTTTAAACTCTTCTGCTGAAGGTGAATTTTTGGCACAGGCTGCGGAGGTTAGCAATATAGGTTTTGAAGGCCTTGTTAACTGGAGGGATAATATTGGTTCTGATTTCAGCTATTCTATTGGCGCCAATTTTTCAAGTAATAAAAATGAGGTGCAAAATGTTATCCGAGGTTTTGATGGTCAACTTGGCGGTGATATTGGCTACGGCGGCAGGGCTAAGAGATTGCAAAATGGCGAGCCTATTTTTGCCTGGTGGCTATATGAGGCTGATGGGGTGTGGCAGGACCAAGCGGAAATTGATGCCGCAGCCGCAAAATTGCCCAGTGCAAAACCAGGATATCTGCGCTATAAAGATCAAAACGGAGATGGGGCTATCGATGAGCGGGATAGAGGTTATTATGGATCCTATATACCTACTTTTAATTACGGTGTGAATCTCTCCCTTAACTATAAAGATCTAGATTTTAGCGTTGATGGTTTCGGTGTAGGGGGCAATAAAGTATATAACGCATTGAACAGTGCGCGTAACGGTGGTGAAAACATTTCAGAAGAAGTATTCAACAATCGTTGGACGGGCCCCGGTTCTACCAATGTAAATCCTGGAGCACAAAGGGATAGGGAACCGTCTACATACTACCTTGAGAATGGGAATTTCTTTCGCGTTAATAACATGACTTTAGGCTACTCGCTCAGTGATATTCCATTTTTTAATAACACACGCTTTTATGTAACTGTTCAAAACCCGTTTATCATAACCAATTATTCCGGTTTCACACCAGAGCTTAATGGAAGTGGCGTTCCTAGAGAAGAGGCCGGTATTGAACTTTCTGCCTACCCAACAAACCGCACTTTTATTCTAGGTGCCAACTTCCAACTTTAAGAACTTATGAAAAATAATTATATCATGAAAAACAGATTCATAATCCTATTTATAGGCTTTATAGCAGCTCTAAATATCTCTAGTTGTGATGATTTTGTAGAAGAGGTAGATATAGTGAATCCCACTGCGGAAGAAAGCGGTGATATTTTTACCCCCACGCAGTTTGTCACCGGTGTTTATGGAAGGCAAACTGATTTTGCCTATGCTTTCCCCTACCTGGCATTAACAGAAATGATCTCTGATAATTCAGATAAAGGGAGTGATCCCACCGATACCGGTGGGGACAAGGATCTATTTGATGGACTCACATATACAGCATCCTCACCTTCAATAGAAGCAATGTGGACGCAATGGTACAAGGCCATTGGCCGTGCCACACTAGCTATTGAATATACCAATGCCTATGAAGGAACAAATGACGCAGCTAAAGAACGTCTTATAGGTGAGGTTAAATTTTTAAGAGCGCTTAATTATTTTTGGCTGGTGCGTTCCTTTGGCGATGTTCCCATTCAGAGCGTAGATCTAATAGATCGTGCTCCAGCAGCTGAGGTTTATGCTTATATAGAACAGGATCTTATGGATGCCATAGCCGCACTTCCACTTAAAAGTGACTATCTATCTCCAGATTTGGGACGTGCCACCAAAGGAGCGGCCCAGGGCTTGCTTGCCAAAGTATATCTTTATCAAAAAAAATGGCAAGAAGCGGCAGATATGGCCAATACGGTCAAAACTTCAAATCAATATGCTTTAGAACCTGACTATGCCACAATATGGCGAGAAAGTACCGAAAATGGGCCAGAGTCTTTGTTTGAAGTTCAAGCCAGAGGAGAGGTTCCTGCACATGGGGTAGCTCAGTATTCCCAGACGCAGGGAGCTAGGGGTCCCGAGGGTTGGGGATGGGGTTTTAATACGCCTTCTGAAGATTTACTGAATGCTTTCAATACAAATGGAGACAGCATCCGGAGGGATGCGACCATTATTTTTGCAGGAGAAGTATTGTTCAATGGAAGGCAGGTAAGTGCTGCCGCTTCCAACCCCAGATATAACGAAAAAGCCTTTTCGGCTGCGAATGAGGGTCAAGGTGATACCGACAAAAATATTCGTGTTTTACGCTACGCGGAAATCCTGCTTATCCGTGCTGAAGCGCTCAATGAATTGGGACAATCCGCTGCTGCTTTAGATCCTTTAAACGAGGTTCGTGAACGTGTAAACCTTGCTGATATTACCACGACAGATCAAAGTGCATTGAGAAATGCCATTTATCTGGAACGTAGATTGGAACTTGCTATGGAGCATGACCGTTGGTTTGATTTGATCAGGACCGGTCAAGCGTCGGCGGTTATGACCGCATTAGGTCTTCCGTTCCAAGAAAAAAACCAGCTGTACCCAATACCTACAGGCCAGTTGATACAAACTCCGGAAATGACCCAAAACCCCGGTTGGTAATTTTTTGATAATGACAACGAGATTTTATATTGCCGGTCTTATGGCCTTTTTGATCATGGGCTGTAAGGAAAAGCAAGTCGCTATTAAGCAATCCGATGGTGTGATAAATGCGCCAGCGGACTCACTTTCCATGGAAAAATTGCTTGATACGGTGCAAAAACAGACCATAGCTTATTTTTGGGAAGGGGCAAATCCAAACTCCGGCCTTGCGCCAGAGCGTATTCATCTGGATGGTGTTTATCCCAGCGATGATAAAAACGTGGTCACCATTGGCGGCACCGGTTTTGGGCTGATGGCTATTTTGGTTGGTATAGAACGCGGTTTTATCCCTAAAAAGGAAGGTTTTGAGCGTTTTCAGAAAATGGTCGGTTTCTTGTCCAAAGCAGATCGTTTTCATGGCGCTTGGCCACATTGGCTGGATGGCACCACCGGAAAAGTAAAACCTTTCAGCAAAAAAGATGATGGTGGCGATATGGTGGAAACAGCGTTCCTAATTCAAGGCCTGCTTACCGTAAAAGAGTATTATAAAAACGGTAATAAAGCGGAACAACAGCTTGCTGCAAAGATCAATACGCTCTGGGAAGAAGTGGAGTGGGATTGGTACACGCAGGATCAAAATGTATTGTACTGGCACTGGTCGCCAACTTATGCCTGGGATATGAACTTTGCCGTGACCGGTTATAACGAAGCGCTTGTCATGTATGTTCTGGCAGCTTCCTCTCCTACGCATAGTATATCTAAAAAAGTGTATGAAGAAGGTTGGGCACGAGGTGGAAACATCACGCAAGACACCACCTTTTACGGTTTAGAGACCGTACTTGATCATTATCCTGGTGGAAATGATCCCGTGGGACCACTCTTCTGGGCGCATTATTCGTACTTGGGTTTAAACCCAAAAGGCTTGATGGATCAGTATGCGAATTACTGGAAACTAAATACAAATCACGCTTTGATCCAGTATAAATATGCCGTGGATAATCCCAAAAATTATAAAGGCTATGGAAAGGATATGTGGGGAATGACTTCCAGTTACTCCATAAAAGGCTACGCGGGACATCAGCCCAGTAATGATCTTGGTGTGATTTCGCCCACAGCCGCACTTTCCAGTATGCCGTACACGCCAATGAAAAGTAAGGATTTTCTTCGGTTTATGTATACTAAGGAAGATAGCCTGATTGGCAAATATGGACCGTATGACGCTTTCAGTCTGGAATATAACTGGTATGAACCACGCTACTTAGCAATAGATCAAGGACCAATTCCTGTGATGATCGAGAATTACCGCAGCGGACTTCTATGGGATTTGTTCATGCAAAACGAAGATGTGCAAAAAGGCTTAAAAAGATTGGGTTTTACCAGCCCTTATCTCCATTAGCACTTTAGTAAAAAGAAGTTTTAAATAAGACAGTCATTTACCAAAACGCACAGCATACGACGGCTCCCCTCCTTTTTTTAAGGAGGGGAAAATTTTGGCTTTGCCAAAAGAGGGGTGGTTAACGACTTAAATCCAGTAAAACTTAGAAGACTTATGAACCATTTTAAATATCTCTTTTTTGCTTGTTTGATCTCTCTTGGCAGTTCCTCTTCTGATACTGAAGATACAGAAGTAATAGAGAACCCATCACCTTCACCTGATGATCCAAAACCACCATCCAAACCAGTAATCACTGATGAGGAACTTCTGGACCTTACCCAAAAAGAAACCTTTAAATATTTCTGGGATTTTGCTGAAAGTAATTCTGGTGCAGCACGGGAGCGTTATATCCCGGGCAATCCATCACAAGATGAAAATGTAGTCACTACCGGCGGCACTGGTTTTGGGCTTATGAGCCTGATTGTAGGAATAGAACGCCAATTTATAAGTCGGCCGGAAGGTGTGGAACATTTTGCGAAGATCATGGATTTTCTGGAAAAGGCAGACCGTTTTCACGGTGCCTGGCCGCATTGGATCGATGGTGCCTCTGGAAATGTGATCCCTTTCAGCGAAGAAGATGACGGCGCAGATCTTGTAGAAACCGCTTTTCTTGCACAGGGACTTATCACCGTGGGCGAGTATTTAAAAGACGGTTCTACCGAAGAAAAAGAACTATCAAAGAAAGCCTTTGCCTTGGTCAATAGTGTGGAATGGAACTGGTTTACGCAGGGTCAAGACGTGCTCTACTGGCACTGGAGCCCCAATAGCGGCTCTAGTATAAACCTCCAATTAAAGGGATATAACGAGACATTGATCACCTATATTTTGGCCGCCTCCTCAACAGATTTTGGTATTGAAAAGTCCGTTTACGATGCGGGCTGGGCAAGCAATGGCGGGATACAGACCAGCAAAAGCGCTTACGGCTATCCTCTTTTGGTTAATCACGCGGGATCACCAGAGGCCGGAGGACCGCTGTTCTGGGCGCATTATTCCTATTTGGGGCTCAACCCCACCAATCTTGTAAGCCCGTATGCCAATTATTGGGATGTGAACGTAAATCATACGTTGATTAATTATTCGTATTGCGTTGATAATCCATTGGGTTTTGCAGATTATGGCGAAAACCTTTGGGGCCTTACCGCAAGTTATTCCCGAAATGCCAATGGCAGTCTGGGTTATAATGCCCATCGTCCCGGAAATGATACCGGTGTGATTTCGCCAACGGCAGCAATTAGCAGTATTCCTTACACACCAGAAAAATCACTTGCCGCGATGCATTATTTTTACGATCATAAGGATATATTGCTGGGTCAAGCGGGATTTTACGATGCTTTTAGTCCGCAGTACGATTGGGTTGCCGAAGCGTATCTGGCCATAGATCAAGGGCCACAAATGATCATGATCGAAAATTACCGAACCGGTTTAATATGGGATCTGTTTATGCAGAATGAACAAGTGCGCGCTGGGCTTGATAAACTTGAATTCCGTTATTAAACGGAGTTCGATGTACTATAATTAGATGTTGTGAATCGTCATTTCGATTGATTTTTTATAAAAAATCGTTCCCGGTAATTATCGGGAGAGAAAGGACTTTTTAATAGAAAAATATGGTTCTCGAACTGCCTTTGCTGGCAGAAAGGCTAACATATTTTTTTAGTTCGAATTAAAGTTATTATTGTTTAAAAACCGATAAATAAGCTCTATAAACAACCTAAAAACCAATCAAAAATGACCCATATTTTAGATCATAAAAAGCATTTGATTATTTGTATTCTAACTTTTATGTTCGTTGCTGTGACTGGTTTTTCTCAAGAAAAGGAACAATTTCAAAAGGAATCTTTTATTCAACTGGGAGATACGTTGAACTATCGGATCCTTTATCCCGAAAATTTTTCAGCAAATAAAACCTATCCGGTACTGCTTTTTTTGCACGGCGCGGGAGAACGTGGCAGTGACAATGAGAAACAACTGGTGCACGGGAGTTCACTTTTTCTGGATAGTTTAAACCGAAAAAGATTTCCTGCGGTGGTGGTTTTTCCACAATGTCCCGAAAATGATTATTGGTCAAATGCAGACGTAGAACGCAACGCAGACGGTGTGAACTTCAAATTTCAAAACGGCGGCAAACCCACAAAAGCGCTTAATCAGGTCATAAATCTGCTAGATAGCCTTAAAACAGGTCTTTTGTTGATAAAAATCGGATATATGTCGGCGGACTTTCCATGGGTGGAATGGGCACTTTTGAAATTCTGTACCGTAAGCCAAATACTTTCGCGGCAGCTTTTGCCATTTGCGGCGGGGCAGATCCAGAAACTGCTTCCGCATACGCAAGAACTACTCCGGTGTGGATATTTCACGGGTCAAAAGATAATGTGGTAAACCCGAAATATTCCCTAGAAATGGCCGAAGCATTACTGAAAGCTGGCGCGCACCCAAGAATGGACCTATACGATACCGAGAACCACAATAGTTGGGACCGTGCTTTCGCGGAAGCGGATTTTCTGCCTTGGCTATTCGATAAAAAACAATAAGACCTCACAGTCACGATAGCTATACGGGACTGTGAGGTCTAACTTTGATGACTTATAAGGTCTAAAATTCACGATAATTTTAATTCATAAACCATGCAATCAAAACTTCCCAAACTAGCGCTAATTTGTCTTTTGTTCGCTGTTCCTACCTTTGGTCAGACCACCAGCGAGATTCCCGAAGTACAGGCGCTTCTTGATAAAATGACCATCGAAGAAAAAATAGGCCAGCTCAATCTGGTCACTCCTGGCGGAGGCGTGGCAACGGGATCTGTAGTGAGTAGTAATGTGGAGGCGAAAATTAGAGCCGGTGAAGTTGGTGGTTTATTTGGTATCGCCGGACCCGAAAAGATAAGAAAGGCACAGGATATGGCCATAAATCAGTCCCGGTTGAAAATCCCGTTGATCTTCGGTTCCGATGTGATTCATGGATATAAAACGACTTTTCCCATTCCCCTGGGAATGTCTTCCAGCTGGGATATGGACTTGATTAAGCACAGCGCAGAGATCGCCGCGATGGAATCTACCGCAGACGGTATCAACTGGAACTTTTCACCCATGGTAGATGTTTCCCGCGATCCACGCTGGGGACGCATTTCGGAAGGATCTGGTGAAGATGCGTTTTTGGGCTCGGCCATTGCAAAAGCCATGGTAGAGGGCTATCAGGGAACAGATTTGACCTTACCGCAAACTATGATCGCAACCGTAAAGCATTTTGCGCTTTATGGCGCGGTGGAAGCCGGCCGTGATTACAACAGTGTGGACATGAGCCATATTAAAATGTTCAACCAGTATTTGCCGCCCTACAAGGCCGCGATTGATACCGGTGTGGGCAGTGTGATGACCTCGTTTAATGATGTAGACGGTATTCCCGCAAGCGGAAACAAGTGGCTGCTCACAGATCTGCTTCGTGAGCGCTGGGGTTTTACTGGTTTAGTGGTTTCAGATTATACTTCGGTAAATGAGATGATCGCACACGGGCTGGGCGATCTTCAAGCCGTTTCCGCTCTTGCGCTCAATGCTGGTCTGGATATGGATATGGTGGGGGAAGGTTTTCTGACCACCTTAAAAAAATCCCTTGAGGAAGGCAAAGTGACCGAAGATGATATGACCCAGGCCGCAAGACGGGTTCTGGAAGCTAAATATAAGCTCGGTCTTTTGGCTCTACCAATAGATTGCGATGTTATTTTTGTATATTATGGAAAAGATAAAATTATGGATAAGCATCAAATACTCGCTTACTTTTCAAAATTGTCAGACTCAAACCAACAGGCATTATTGACAGCTTTAAATAGG
>JBDNGW010000377.1:0-6756 GCA_041689735.1 Leeuwenhoekiella sp.
CATTTCTATGGGTTCTTTTGCCCAGCAACTGCGTTGAAAATACTCGCCATAGCTACGGCTATGTCTGCGTTTTTCGCCTTGTTGATGAACAAAATAACTGCCTATAATTCGGTCACTTTATTTCTGAACAGATCCTAAAGACCTAACAGGTTAGTTTGCTTTTGTCGCAATACCTGTCAGGTCTAAAACATAATTACCGATGAAACTTAAAATCTGTGGAATGAAACGCAACATTACTGAAGTAAGCCAGCTTCAGCCAGATTATCTTGGTTTTATATTTTATGATAAAAGTCCGCGATATTGTGAGGGGCAGCGTGATTTTGAAAAAGAGATTGCTTCATTGCCGCGCGCAATAAAGAAAGTGGGTGTTTTTGTGGATGCGGAAATCGGTGATATTCTGTCTAAAATCGACCAATTTGACCTAAAAATCATCCAATTGCACGGTACCGAATCTGCCGAATTTTGCACTAAGTTAAAAGCCGAATTAAGGTCAAAAGATATTGAAGTAGGCCCTGCTGGACCTGTTGAAGTACGCCGTGCTGAGCCGGTCGAAGTACGCCGTGCTGAGCCTGTCGAAGTATGGAAGGTTTTTGGTATAAAAGATGAATTTGACTTTTCAATTTTGGAAACTTACGAATCGGTGGTAGACAAGTTTCTTTTTGATACCAAAGGCAAAGAAAAAGGCGGCAACGGTTATACCTTTGATTGGTCCGTTTTAAAAGAATATCCTTCAGAAAAACCTTTTATTTTAAGCGGTGGCATTGGACCGGAAGAGATTGAAAAACTAAGGGAATTATCAAAAACAGATTTGCCGATATATGGCATTGATGTAAATAGTAAATTTGAAACCGAACCGGGATTTAAGGATGTGGAAAAGTTGAGGAGGTTTATGGAGGTGATTAGTGGTAATTGGCAGTAGCAGTCTCAGTGGGCAGTAGCAGTGGGCAGTCTCAGTTGGCAGTCTCAGTTGGCAGTCTCAGTCGCAGTCGCAGTCGCAGTCGCAGTAAGTAAGTAAGTAAAAAAAAAAATGAATTTCGAATGTATAAATATTCTGTAAAAATTAAACCTACAAGGAGGCCTACGGCAACATACTTCGACAAGCTCAGCACAGCGCCTTACAGGTTAAAATATCAGCTTGATTCTTTAATTCAAAATTCTGAATTCAAAATTCAAAATTAAAGCACATGAACTATAACGTAAACGAAAAAGGATATTACGGTGATTTTGGTGGGGCGTATATTCCGGAAATGCTGTATCCAAATGTAGAGGAACTGCGACAAAATTATCTGAAAATCATGCAGGAACCTGATTTTCAAGAAGAATATCAAGAGTTGCTTCGAGAATATGTGGGGCGGCCGACGCCGCTGTATTATGCCAAACGGTTTTCGGAAAAATATGGCACCAAAGTCTATCTTAAACGGGAAGATCTTTGCCATACCGGGGCGCATAAAGTTAATAATACAGTTGGCCAGATCCTAATGGCGCAACGACTGGGCAAAACGCGTATCATTGCCGAAACGGGTGCCGGTCAGCATGGCGTGGCGACGGCGACGGTTTGCGCGCTTAAAGGGCTGGAATGCATTGTTTATATGGGCGCGGTCGATATCAAACGCCAAGCGCCAAATGTCGCACGAATGAAAATGCTCGGCGCCACGGTAATTTCGGCAGAATCTGGCAGCAAGACCTTAAAAGATGCCACTAATGAGGCCATTCGTGACTGGATCGGAAATCCCACCGATACACATTACATTATAGGTAGTGTGGTGGGGCCGCATCCCTATCCTGATATGGTGGCGCGTTTTCAGAGTGTGGTTTCGGAGGAAGTTAAAAAACAACTAATGGAAAAAGAAAACCGGGATTCGCCAGATTATGTAGTGGCCTGCGTAGGCGGGGGAAGTAATGCCGCCGGACTTTATTACCATTACCTGGATAATCCTAAAGTGGGTATTATCGCGGTAGAAGCGGCCGGGAAAGGCCTTGATTCCGGAGAGAGCGCGGCGACCTCGGCTCTTGGAAAAGAAGGTATTATTCACGGTAGCAAAACCTTGCTCATGCAAACGCCAGATGGGCAGATTACAGAACCGTATTCTATTTCAGCAGGATTGGATTATCCCGGTGTAGGGCCCATGCACGCGCATTTGTTCCGCAGCAAACGTGGCGAATTCATCAGTGTTACCGATGCAGATGCCATGCAGGCCGGTCTGGAGCTCAGCAAATTGGAGGGAATTATTCCCGCTATAGAAACCGCCCATGCTTTGGCTATTTTTAAAGACAGAAAATTTAAGAAAGATGATATTGTTGTCGTAAATCTAAGTGGCCGCGGCGATAAGGATTTGAGTACGTATATTGAGTACTTTGATCTCCAATAAGCGAGATCAACTTTTATCATCTCCGCAGACCTGCCTACCCGTAAGCAGGGGTGGAAACCTCAAAGTTATAACGTCTCAAAAAACTAGAAAATGCCAGTCGAAAAAAAGGCAACACTTTTCAGGTCAAAACAATGTCAGGTCAAACCATTGGATGACCTGCAAGGTATTCCCGCGAGGTACGAGCGGGTTCCTTGTAGGTCTGAACCGAAATTTTGAGAAAATTTGCTAAAATCATAAATCACACTACAACTTTAATCAGACCTACAAGGAGGCCTCGTGCCTCGGCAACACCTTGCAGGTCGCAGCCCTTATCACAAAAAATATAGTTATGAATAGAATCAATAAAAAATTACAGGAAGACAAAAAACTGCTTTCTATCTATTTTACGGCAGGATATCCGAAAATTGACGATACGATGCCTACGCTAGAAGCACTTCAGAAAATTGGGGTGGATCTGGTCGAAATAGGTTTGCCGTTTAGCGATCCGCTGGCAGATGGTCCAACTATTCAGGAAAGTTCTACACGGGCCCTTAAAAATGGAATGACTACTGCCAGACTTTTTGAACAGCTTAAAAATGTACGAGAGACTATTGATATTCCTCTTATTATTATGGGATATTTCAATCCTGTTCTACAATATGGCGTTGAAGAATTTTGCGCAATGTGCAAAGAAATTGGTATTGACGGTATTATTCTGCCCGATCTTCCGCTTGCGGAATATGAATTACATTATAAGCAGATTTTTGAGAAAAACGATCTGAAATTCATCTTTCTGATTACGCCACAAACTTCCGAAGCGCGTATAAAACAGATTGATCAGTCCAGTGATGCTTTTATTTACATGGTAAGTAGCGCGAGCACAACTGGGGGCACTTCAGGTTTTGGCAGCACGCAGAACGATTATTTTGAACGTATTGCTTCACTAAACTTGAATAATCCGCAGATTGTGGGCTTCGGAATAAAGGATAATGAAACCTTTACCGCCGCTACCAAAAACGCGAAAGGAGCAATTATTGGTTCGGCGTTCATTAAGCATATTACAGAACATGGCGTGGATAAAATCGGTGATTTTGTGTCAAAAATCAGGTGATTTGGATAAGAATTGAATCTATATCCGCTTTTCATTCTGAGCCTTAACCTCAAGACAATATGTTGTTTCATTGAGCCTTTTTGTCGTTTCTCTGGCTGACAGGCGCAATTGAGATAGAATTATAAACGTATCAATATAGTTTATCCTGAGATAAGTGGGAAGGACTCAAGGACATAGAACTGAATTGAGGAGTACATTCTAATCTAAAAAAAGTTGACCAATTATTAACCCAAACTTATCATTTTATTGTCAAATTTTAACGAGATTTCAGTTTAAGTTTAATGTATTAATCAAATCTAAATATATTATGGCTAAGAAATTTGAGAGAAAAACGGAACAGAAAACACCCACAAATCCAGATGGAAAAGGGAAAAAAGAGGTCAACAAAGTTGATTATGACAAGAAAACCATAAAAAAACAGCAGAATAAAAAATAAGTCTTTATCACTTATCTAACTTTACACTACGAGAGCCGACATAAATATGTGTTGGCTTTTTTTTGCTTTTTTATAATGAATGTCTTCCATCTTTTCTCAGGCTTTCTATAATAACCTAACTTTTTCCGTCTCCTCACTTTTTATTATTTCTGAATTTTTACCTAAAGGGACAGCTAAGACTAAGAGCTTGTCTAAACCTGCCAACCGGAGGTACGCATGCCGGTTTAAACAAGCTTTAAACTCCGTTTTTGACGCCTCGTTTCTAAAAAAAATCACTGCGCCTGTCAGCCGGCATAAACAGGCTATCATTTCAAATTGGATTATTAGAGGTGCCCTTAATGCCATTCGATTAAAAAATCTGTACTTTTGCCGTTTTCAAAATTTTTTACATGACTGAATTTATACGCAAGCGGGCAACCAACGCGAAAAACGATATTTTAAGTGGATTTACCGTATCGCTTGCCTTGATCCCAGAAGCTGTGGCCTTTTCATTTGTGGCAGGTGTAGATCCTTTGGATCTGTTTAGAAATAAAGTGACCGAATTATAGGCAGTTATTTTGTTCATCAACAAGGCGAAAAACGCAGACATAGCCGTAGCTATGGCGAGTATTTTGAACGCAGTTGCTGGGCAAAAGAACCCATAGAAATGGGCAGGTTATTTCTAAACAGATCCTAAAATTAAAAAACTATAGAAAGCAGAAAATCATAAAATACTTCCAATAAAATGGTGCAAACTAAAACACATTCTAGTAATAAAGCCTTAAAAACCTAATAATACACCCAAATAGTGCAATAAATAGCACTAATAAGACATTTAATACATAAATTGTGCTATATTTAGTCAAAAAGAGCACTATAATGCACTCCAGCCAACTTATAGAAACCATAAAAAAACGAAGGGAAATGCTACAGGTCACGCAAGAGACCTTGGCAGAACTTGCTGGTGTTGGTTTGCGCACGCTTAAACAATTTGAAAGCGGTAAAGGTAATCCCACTTTAGAAACCTTACATAAACTGGGAAATGCTTTGGGAATGGAACTTGGGTTTGCTGTTAAACACATAACTTCCAAATAATGAGAGAGGCAGAAGTGCTATATAAAAAAAAGTCAGCAGGTTTACTAAGGCAGCTGGACGATGGCAGTTTTGTATTTAAATACCACAAGCTTTGGTTTAACGACGTTAATAAACCAGCCATTAGTTTAAGCCTGCCCAAAACACAACAAGAGTTTAGCGCTCCATATCTGTTTCCTTTTTTTTATAATATGCTACCAGAAGGCTCCAATAAACAAACTGTTTGTTTTGAGAACCGTATAGATACCAATGATCTTTTTGGTGTTTTGCTGGCAACTGCAAAGCATGATACCATTGGCGCGGTTCAAGTTAAAAAAATAGAGACTTGATGGGGCTGCCTAAAATAACACACTGCCCGGGAACGCTTAAAGAGGGTTATTCAGAATATAGTAATACCGCTTTAAAACGGGTGTTCAATGGTATAAAAGTAAGTTCCATTTTACCCTACGATTCGCCAACAAGCAACGACTTAACTGATGCATTATTTACCGAAAACAGGAAGCGGATCTCCATTTCGGGCGTACAGGAAAAATTTTCGGTCTTGTTGGAAAAAAATAAACTGCGACTTATCCAAGAAGGAGAACAGGGGCAATATATTTTAAAACCAATCCCCAACGTGGGTAAAAATGCCAACCAGATGCCGGCAAATGAGCATCTCACCATGCAAATCGCACGGCAGGTATTCGCAATTGAAACTGCAGAAAACGCACTTGTTTTCTTCAAAAATGGTTCGCCGGCATATATAACCAAACGCTTTGATGTTGATGACGCTGGCGGGAAATGGGCACAAGAAGATTTTGCATCCCTAGCTGGCAGAACCCCACAAACCCATGGAGCCGACTTTAAATATATAGGCAACTATTTAGAGGTGTTTCAGCTACTCAAAAAACACGTGCCAGCATATACCATAGAATCTTTAAAGCTATTTAAGTTGGTGCTTTTTAATTATCTGTTTTCCAATGGAGATGCTCATTTTAAAAATTTCTCTCTAATAGAAACTCCAATGGGCGATTTTAAACTGAGCCCTGCATATGATTTGCTGAATAGTCGATTGCATATGGACGATCCAGATTTTGCTTTAGCCGAAGGTTTATTGGCACCGCAATTAGCACAAGGTAAAATTAAGGCTCAATTTTTTATGATGGGCGAGCAAGCAGAAATTCAGAAAAAGCAAATAGCGACTATTTTTGGTGTTTTAACTACTAACCAAGATCAGGTTTTGGCACTAATCAACGCATCTTTTCTTAATGCAAAGTCAAAAAAGAATTATTTGCAGGCCTATCAAACCCGTTTAAAAAAACTAATAAGAACATGAGCAACGAATATTCAGAAGATGGGTTAATAGAGCAAGCCACCCAAGAGATTTTGGAGGAACTAGGCTGGACAGTTGTGACCGCTTGGCGAAAAGAGTCTTTTGGATAGAATAATCTGCTTGGCAGAGAAACCAAAAATTAGGTGATCTTGACCCGCTACTTATTACAGGTTTTTAGAATATTAAATGTCTATCAACTTGAAATCAAAAACCGCCATACATTTAGCCCACATACACTCCATAAATTGCTTGCAGTGCTTTAAAAAATACGCTGGGAATCACTTTCAATTTAATGGATCATGGTCTTACCTTCACGTAAAAAACAGCCCTATTTTCTTAAAGAATAAGCCGAATAAGTGCAAGAATTACATCCATTTTCAAAATTATTTTTATGAGCAAATTGGCTATCTTGTAAGCGTCAACCTTGAAACCAAAATCTATGAAAATTAAGCTATTACTTAATTCATTATTCTTTCTA
>JBDNGW010000378.1:0-14983 GCA_041689735.1 Leeuwenhoekiella sp.
CAATAGGCATTGAAATATAGGAATAGTTGCAACCTTCTCTTTTGTTGATCTAAGAGCTGTTTGCAATTCACCAATTAAATGTCGTTAATCATTTAACCCAACTTATATTATGGAAAAAAACAACTCAATAAAATCCAGGAAGTTCCCGATGTTTTTGGTCATGGGGATTATTGCCTTATTTCTAAACCTTCAGACCGTTTATTCAGATACTTTAAAGTTAGCTGAAATTAGGGAAAGTGCATTTATAGCTCAACAGCAGGTTTCAGGAAAAGTGATCGACGAAAATGATATGCCACTTCCGGGTGTAACCATTGTAGAGAAAGGAACGTCAAACGGTGCAGTGACGGATATGGACGGCATGTATTTATTATCGGTAGGTTCAAGGGCTGTGTTAACTATTTCTTATATGGGCTATCTTGCGCAAGAAATAAATGTTGATGACCGATCTACCATTGATATCCAAATGACCCAAGATGCCGCCGAACTCAACGAAATCGTCGTCATAGGTTATGGTCAGCAGAAAAAAGTAAACCTTACCGGAGCGGTCTCTACTTTAGATATGGAGAACGTTTCTGATATTCCCGCTCCTAACACCACTTCGTTGATTCAAGGGCGTATTCCAGGGCTCACGGTAACCTCTTCGGGAGGGCAACCGGGAAAAGACAATCCCAGTATTAATATTAGAGGTATAGGTACGCTGGGGCAAACTGCCCCCATGATTATCATCGATGGCGTAGAGGCAAACAGTTTTAATCAAGTTCCGCCCAGTGATATTGAATCAATCTCCGTGCTCAAGGATGCTTCTTCGGCGGCCATTTATGGAGTTCGAGCCGCAAACGGGGTGATTCTGATCACGACCAAACAAGGCACCGAGGGCAAAAACCCAGGTTCAATGTAGAAACCACAATCTCCCTCTCTGATCCCACTGTCCTGCCAGATTATGTCGATTCTTGGGACTATGCAATACTTACCAATGAGATCAGGGGGCAAGAAATTTACACTCCGGAAATGATTCAGGCCATGCGCGACGGTTCTGCTCCCGATTATTTTGCCAACACAAACTGGTTTGATGCCGTGTTTAGGACTGGCGTCATCAATAGGCAATATCTTTCGGTTTCCGGTGGGGGCAACAATAATTCATACCGTGTCTCTTTTGAAAATTTGCAGCAAGAGGGAATGATGAAAGGCACCTCCAATGACCGACAGAACTTCAGGTCGAATTTAAATATAGACCTAAATGATGATATTCAGTTGGGACTTAATGTCGCAGGTTCCAGGCAGAGCGTTAAAGAGCCAACCAATCGCGCATCGGAAATCATGAGGAGGATTGATCATTTTGCACGTCCCACCGTCCCCGTTAGATATTCAAATGGCTATTTTGGAAAATGGGACGGGGCGCCGCTTCAAGCCATCAATATTCTTAACCCGCTCCAAGAAATCGAAGAGCAGCCTAGAGAGGAGCATTTTTACAATGTAAATGCACAGCTTAATCTTTCCATCAACTTTTTAAAGCATTTCAATTTCAGATCCAAAGCATCAGTTAGGTTCAATAATAATCTCAGTTCTGTTTATACGCCAAAGCGAAAGGATCATGATGCCGACGGAGTACTTCGTTTTACCGAACCCTTCAATTCATTGACCGAAGGATCTCAGACTGGAAACACCTATCAATTTGACAATTACGTTACCTATGAAAACACCTTTGGGCCTCATCACCTTACGGCTATGGTGGGTAATTCTTTACAATCCACCCGTGTGGATAACCTCAGTGGTTATATTGAAGAATTCCCCAATGATCTTCTATTTGAAATTGATGCCGGTGCGCTCAATCCCAATGTGGGCGGCTATGCTGAGGAATATTCCATCAACTCGGTTTTTGGCCGAATAAACTATGATTTTCAGGATAAATACCTTCTGGAATTCAATATAAGAAGGGACGGTTCCTCAAGAATTCCGTCAGATAATAGGTACGGCGTTTTCCCTTCCTTTTCTGCTGGATGGAAGGTTTCCGAAGAAAACTTTTTAAAGGACAACACGCTCATATCACAGCTTAAACTGCGTGGAAGCTGGGGAAAATTGGGCAATCAGGAGATCGGGTATTATCCGTATAGTCAGACCATTGGATTGAACCAAAATTATATTTTCGGCGGATCCCTTATCGCAGGCGCAGCACTTACCGATCTGGCAAATTCCGATATTTCATGGGAGACAACGACCATTACAAACATTGGGGCCGATATCTCCTTTCTCAACAATAAAATTTCGATAACAGCAGATTACTTTATCAAAAACACTTCTGATATATTGCTGCGGCTGCCCATTAATTTAAGTCTGGGTAACCTCAGGGCACCTTTTCAAAATGCGGGTGAAGTGGAGAATAAAGGTTTTGAGCTGGCTGTTCAGTACAGGGATACGTTTGGCGACTTTACCTATTCCATAGGTGCAAACCTTTCCAAGGTTCAAAACGAGATCATAGATCTCAAAAAACTGGAGATCATAAGGGGCAGCACTATTCTTAGGGAAGGGGAAGCCATCAATTCGTATTACGGTTACATAGCAGATGGTATTTATCAAAACCAGGCGGAGATCGATAATGGGCCACAGCGTTTTAACGGTGTGGTAGAGCCTGGGGACATTAGGTATAAAGATATCAGCGGTCCAGATGGGATTCCCGATGGAAAAGTAGACGACCTTGACCGAACCGTTATCGGTAATTCCTTTCCCGATCTGACTTACGGTATCACAGGCGACCTGTCTTACAAAAACTTTAATCTATCGATCTTCTTTCAGGGCGTAAATGGGGCAAATCGGTTTTCTTATCAATCCACCAACGGGAATATTACCAGAAGATATCTAGATCGCTGGACCCCCGAAAATGGTTCCACAAAATTCCCCCGATTGAATGGAATATCGAATACGATCGGTTCCACCTTTTGGTTGGAGGATGCTTCATACTTGCGGCTCAAGAACTTACAATTGGGCTATAATATTCCCAGTGAAATCTTTAACAACGTGATAAGCAATTTTAGGATATATGTGCTGGGAACCAATCTTTTGACCTTTACCAAACTGGATAACTGGGATCCTGAAAATGATAATAATCTGGCTTATCCACTCGACAAATCCTACACACTGGGTATAAATATAAAATTTCAAAATACGATCAACATGAAAACAAGAACACTATTTACCCTGATGCTAGTGCTTTTATCCATGGGCTGTTCAGACGATTTTCTGGATCTTTCAGACCCAAACGCACTCAACAAAGATCTATTTTGGAAGTCGGAATCTGATGCCCTTTTAGGGATAGTGGGCAGTTATGACGCGCTCCAGAGCGGAAGTCTGTATGGGGGCGGTCCATGGAGTTCTGGCGTGAATGCCCTTGGAGGGTATTACCGATGACGCTTACTGGAACTGGGGTCACGGCTTTGATGCACTGGCGCGGGGAATTGCCGCACCCACCAATGGCAATGTTGCCGGTTTCTGGGCAGCAAATTATATGGGCATCAGAAGGAGCAATGAGGTCATCGCCAATGTGCCAAACATTGATATGGACGCCGCAACAGGTAAAAGATTTGTGGCTGAGGCCAAATTTATCCGCGCCCTGCTCTATTTAAACCTTACCATGACCTTTAGGGACGTACCGCTCATATTGGAACCACAGGGAATAGCGGAGGCCGATGTGCCAAAAACCCCAAAAGCGGAAATCACCCAACAGATAATTAAGGATCTTAACGACATCACTGCGGATCTTCCTGATGTAATCCCTGCCGGCGAAAGGGGAAGGGCCTCTTCAGGAGCTGCCCTTAGCCTGCTTGCCCGGGTGTATCTTTATAATGATATGTTTGCCGAAGCGGCCGCTACTGCTAAAAAAGTGATGGACAATTACGATTACGCCATTCATCCGTCCTATAAAGAATTGTTTACACTTGCTGGTGAAGACAGCAAGGAGGTTATTTTTGGGATAGAGTTTGAACGTGGAATTCAGGAAGGACAATTGATCAGCAGGCATTTTGCATTACCGCCCGTGCATATAGCTACCTTACCCAATCTGGTAAATGCCTACTATTGCACAGATGGGTTGCCCATTGATAAATCTCCATTGTTTCTAGGCGACCCCACAGAAAAACCCACTTTGGACGACATGGAATACATATTCAATACAGAAAGATATAAGAATCGCGATCCACGAATGGACGTAACCCTTATCACGCCCGGCAGTATATGGAGTGAAGAGGTAACAGATAATCGTTTTGTTGCCGCCGGGGTTATCTTTAGGAAATGGGCAGAAGAACCCATTAACGGTGTCGAACTCAACTATAGGGACAATGCCCTGAATTTTTACGTGATCCGCTATGCGGATGTGCTGCTCATGTGGGCAGAGGCTTCTGTGCGATCGGGCAATTATGTGGAAGCGGAAGTAGATGCAGTGATAAATCAAATTAGACAACGTCCCGATGTGATGATGCCCAAGGTGGAAAATGTTGAGGGCACAGGGCTTTCTGCCGAGGCGTTACTCGACATTATTAAGCACGAGAGAAGAATTGAGCTGGCTTATGAGATGTTGAGATATTACGACCTTAAAAGATGGAACGAATTGAAAGAGGTGTACCAGAACGTCTTTATCCCCAATACCAATGTACGCAGATGGGTGGAACCCAGCAGTGAAGTCTGGCCGATCCCCCAATCTGAAATCGACAACAACAGCGAACTGGAGCAAAATCCAGAATGGAAATAATTTTAATCAAATACATATCTTTTGTACAAAACAAAATACCTGAGTTTACGGTTTTTCACGTTATTTCTGACATTTTGTATGAGCTCTGTTCTGGCTCAAGGCCAAAACAAAGATCTTAAAGTGCCCGGGGTTATTGTGGCTCATTCAGATCCCACAACCTCTGTCTATCTCGGAAGCCCTTCCATCGTGATATTGCCCAACGGAAACTATATTGCAACCCATGATTATTTTGGTCCTGGAGTTAAAGGGGGCGCCAACAAGACCGCCGTCTATCAATCAACGGACGAAGGGGAAACCTGGCAATCCGTCAATGAACTTGAAGGAAGCTACTGGTCCAATCTTTTTGTAATCAAAGATGCGCTGTACCTTATGGGGACTTCCCAAGAATATGGCGATCTGGTGATCCGAAAAAGTGAGGACGGCGGGAAGTCATGGAGCACCGCCAAGGATAAGGAACATGGTCTATTGCGGGACGACTTTCAATACCATACCGCGCCCGTTCCCATTGCGGTAAAGGATGGGCTAATTTACCGGGGCGTTGAAGTCAGAAGTCCGGCCTATGGTTGGGGAATTAATTTTGAAGCTCTTGTCGTCTCCGCACCTGAAGATTCTGATCTGCTCAAGGCAGAAAACTGGACGGTATCGAACAGGATCCATTATGACCAGAACTGGCAGGGTAATGCTTGGCTGGAAGGCAATATCATTGAAGGGCCAAATGGTAACCTGATCAACCTCATGCGCGTGGACAACAAAGAATATGGCGGAAAGGCCGCTTTGTTATCGTATGATGAGGAAAACAACGTGCTTTCTTTTGACCCAGAAAGAGGATTTATCAATTTCCCTGGCGGAAGCAAAAAATTTGTGATACGCTATGATCCGAAGAGCAAGCTGTACTGGACCTTATCTAATTTCATGAAGGATTTTGGTTACAATCCGGGATCAACACGTAATTGTCTTGCGTTAAGCTCCTCGCCAGATCTCTTGAACTGGACCGTAAATGAGGAAATCCTATATTAATGTGGAAAAGCAGGGTTTTCAATATGCAGATTGGCAGTTTGACGGGGCTGATATAGTGGCTCTAGTGCGTACGGCCTATAATGATGATTCAGGCGGAGCGCGCAACAATCATGACGCCAATTATATCACCTTCCATCGGATCAAAAATTTCAGAAATACAACCGATAAAAACAGTGCCCGCTTTCACAATAATGCCTTAAACTGGGATTGAGCATTTTCTGATTTAAATGGAAACCAACCCCACTAGACCAGTACCCTATGCATGAATCAAATATCAGACTGCCCAGCGGTTTATGGCCTGTAATGCTTACGCCTTTTAAGGAAGATAATAGCATAGACTTAAAAGCGCTCCAGACCTTGACCGAATATTATATTTGCAATGGTGCAGCTGGCCTCTTCACCAATTGCTTATCCAGTGAAATGTACCAATTGACTCCCACGGAACGCATAACGCTTACAAAAGCGGTGGTCGATTTTACAAAAGGAAGGATGCCGGTCCTCTCCACGGGCAGTTTTAGTGCCGACCCTGATAAAAGCAGTGAATTCATTAAACAAATAGCAGATCAGGGTGCGGATACCGTTGTTCTAGTGTCAAGTATTCTCATAGAAAAAGACGAAACCGAGGACGATCTCAAACGCAAGATCGAAAAAATAATGGGCGCTACCGGAAACATCCCGCTCGGGATGTATGAATGTCCTATTCCCTATAAACGCACCATAAGCCCCGAGACCATGAAGTGGCTGGCAGCTACCGGTAGGTTCATTTATCATAAGGACACCACCTGCCGGGAAGACCTTATCAGGGAGAAAATTGCTGCTGTCAAGGACACTCCATTGCAGGTTTACAATGCCCATACCCCTGACGCGCTGCAATCGCTCAAAGATGGGGCCAATGGACTTTGCCCTATTTCTGCCAATTTCTTTCCGGAACTTTATGCGTGTTTTTTCCGTCTGTTTCATGCCGAAGACTTTGAACAAATAAAAAGATTAAGCAAAAAAATGATTGAAATGGACGTCATCATACACCAGCACCATTATCCTACGACCGCTAAAATGTTCCTGAAAAAACGAGGGTTGCAGCCAATGGAAGAGCCACTATGGATCAACATCAATTAAAACATCTTTTAGAAAAAGCTCAAAAGACCTTTGCGGATTTTGATGTTAAAGGCATTGGCATTGTATGACCAAAATTAACTCATTATTTTACAGAATCCTTCCGATCGTTTACCTTTTGGTCTTTAATTCCTGTCAATCTCTTATTGAAGAAAAAAACAATTTGGAAAAATTCAAGTCTTTTAAAGAACAGCAATTGACCTTTGGGAACCAAGGGCACTTTCTAAACCATAGACAGGTCTTTTCAGCAGATGATAAGTGGGCCGTCTTTGACAACAGGAACGACGGAAGCGAAATTATGACGAACGGTGGGATCGCCATGCTAAACTTGGAAACCAAAGAAATCCGGAACATTTATCAAGTGCCGAATCAAAATGATTACGGCCCTGGAGTTGGTGCGGCCGTGTTCAATCCAAAAAAAGATGAGGTGGTTTTTATCCACGGACTTTCAAATTTTAATGTAAACCAGCCCTATGATTTTACGAGAAGAACGGCCGTTGCCATAAACCCTTTTGAAATGGACGGGAAAACCATGCTGGATGCTCGCGATATCTCCGCACCTTTTACGCCTGGTGCTTTGAGGGGCGGCACGCACGCGTACTCTTTTAGTGCGGATGGAGAATGGATCAGCTTTACCTATAATGACTATATTATCCAGCAACTGGCCAAAACAGATAGCAGCGTTAAAGATCTAAGAACCGTCGGCGCCATGCTTCCTCAAGGAGCCATTGAGGTGAATGGAAATAAAAAATATGAAGATTTTAGCGGAAAATTGTTCAGCATCGTAGCTGCCGTTGTCACGGAATCCCCCATAGCTGGATCAGATGAGATCAGTAAAGCGTATGAGGAAGGCTGGGTGGGTGATAATGGTTATTTCAATGCCAAAGGTGAACTTCAGAAAAGGGCTTTGGCATTTCTTGGGGATGTAGTAGATAAAAACGGAAACACGGTAACCGAAGTATTCATCACTGATTTCCCTGACAGTATAAACGATCATAAAAATATCCGCCTAGGCGGAACAAAAACCACCAGGCCCAAGCCTCCAAACGGCATGCAACAGCGGAGGTTGACATTCACACAAGACCGTAAATTCCCCGGGGTTCAAGGGCCAAGGCAATGGCTTTTAAGCACACCGGACGGTTCACTGCTATTTTTCCCGATGAAAGATAACAACGGCGTTGTCCAGATTTTTGCCGTTTCTCCCAATGGCGGAAAAATCAAACAGATCACACAAAATGATTTCTCCATGGAAACCTCTTTCAGCCTAGATCCCAAGGGAAAATTTGTGGCCTACGGTCATGATCGGGATATTTATATCAGTAAGATACACAGCGGGAAAATGATGAAAATACCTTTAGATCTAAGCTATAAAAGCAGCGATCTGAGCAATATAAATTGGTCGTATGATGGAAAGACAATTCTTTATAACCGCAAGGTAAAAGAGGAAAACGGCTCCTATTATCAAATTTTCAGCCTAAAAGAGCAAGAAAACGAATAAAAGTTTAAACATGGAATTGGAAATTTTAGATTTAGTTGTTTTTTTCATATACATGTTGGCCATTGTGCTTTTCGGCGTATCCTTTTCCTTTAAGAAGAGATCAACAGAGGATTATGTGACCGGGAGCGGAAAATTACCCTCTTGGGCGATCGGTATGTCGATCTTTGCTACTTTTGTAAGTAGCATTAGTTTTTTGGCGCTGCCGGGAAATGCCTATTTGTCAAATTGGAACGGCTTTGTATTCAGCCTCTCCATTCCACTGGCGGCCACTATAGCCGTCATTTATTTTATACCGCTCTACAGGAATATGAAGAGCAATTCAGCCTATTTTTATCTAGAAGAACGTTTTGGGCTCTGGGCCAGAATTTATGCTTCGGTATTCTATCTCTTGACCCAATTGGCCCGTATGGGCGCCATTCTTTATCTGCTGGCACTTCCCATGAACGCATTGCTGGGTTGGAGCATCCCGGATATTATTTTGGTCACTGGGATAAGTGTCGTTGTCTATGCGATGTTGGGCGGCATAGAAGCAGTGATCTGGACAGATGCCGTACAGGGAATCATTCTCATTGCCGGGGCGATCGTGAGTGTTTGTGTGATCCTGTTTTCCATGCCAGAAGGCCCTATGCAGGTTTTCGAAATCGCTTCCGAAGCTGATAAGTTCAGTCTGGGCAGTTTTGATTTTAATTTTACCGAATCCACATTTTGGCTGATTTTAGTTTATGGCCTGTTTATTAACCTGCAGAATTTTGGGATTGACCAAAGTTATGTACAGCGCTACCTTAGCGCCAAGACCAAAAAGGAGGCAGTCTCGGCAACGCTCTTCGGCAGCTTGCTCTACATTCCCATTTCCCTTCTGTTTTTCTTTATCGGCACCGCCCTTTATTCTTATTATCAGGCGATGCCAGGCTTGCTTCCCGCTAACCTTCAGGGATTGGAAAATGCAGATAAGATCTTCCCCTATTTTATCGTGTCCGCGCTGCCCAAAGGGATTACCGGACTCCTCATCGCTTCCATTTTTGCAGCGGGCATGAGCACGATCTCCACAAGTATCAACAGTTCTGCCACCGTCATTCTTACTGATCATTATAAGCGCTACATCAATAAAAACCCAGGTTCAAAAACCGAAATGCGTGTTCTGTTTATAGCCTCTTTTATTATGGGGATCGGTGGGATGCTGATCGGGCTGGCGCTCAACGGGGTGGATAGTGCCCTTGATGCTTGGTGGGCACTGGCTTCTATTTTTAGCGGTGGGATTCTGGGGCTGTTCCTGTTGGGCTTTATATCGAGAAAAACAAAAAGTTCGTATGCCGCGATCGGTGTTATCTGCGGCGTACTGGTCATCGCGTGGATGAGCCTCTCCCCTATTTTTTTCAACGGAAAATGGGCAGCATACAAAAGTCCGTTTCATGCAAATCTCACTATAGTTTTGGGCACAATGACCATATTATTGATAGGTTTTATATTGACATTGCTATTTTATAACAAAAAGAAATCTGGCCAGAAACCCATGTTGAACGAAAAAGTATGAGCGCTACCAAACCTAAAATCTACGTAGTGGGCAGTTTTGTAATGGGGCTGACCATTCAGGTACCGCGAATGCCGTCAGAAGGCGAAACGCTTTTGGGTCATAATTTTGATTTTGGCCCTGGCGGAAAAGGCATCAATCAGGCCATTGCGGCAGCTCGGGCTGGTGGTGAAGTAAAGACGATCGTTGCGCTTGGAGATGATTTTCTGGGAGACAGGGCCATAAAAACGCTCAAGGTGGAAGGTTTGTACAGTGCTTCCGTCAAGCGGATAAAAAATACCAATACTGGTTGTGGTTTCGTTACCCTGTTGGATTCCGGAGAAAATACCATAGTGATCGATCCCGGGGCAAACCTACATCTTACCGCTGCCATGATCAAAGAAGATGAGGCAGCGATAAAAGACGCAAAAGTGGTAATGGCTCAACTGGAAGTTTCGGATGAAGCTGTGGAGGAAGCATTGCAGTTGGCCAAAAAACATGGGGCAATCACCATTTTAAATCCTGCACCGGCACGCACGATCCCGCTTTCCATTTTAAGGTACGTTGATGTTTTGACGCCCAATGAAACCGAGGCGAAAATTTTGCTCGGTCTGCCCCTTGATCGCAAAACATCCACGAAAGAACTTGGTTTGGGACTACTGCAGTTGGGAGTTAAAAATGTCATCATTACCCTTGGCAAAAAAGGTGCTTTTTTAATCAACGAATCAGGAACCGAACATTTTAAGGCTATAGCAATACAAGTTATAGATCCCACCGGCGCCGGGGATTGCTTTAACGGAAATCTGGCATACGGCCTGAGTTTAAATCTTAACATTAAAAAAGCCATCGAACGGGCAATCTGTGCAGGAAGTTATTGCGCACAACATTTGGGCGTTATCAATGGGCTTCCGAATAAGAAAAAATTGGATGAATTTATCAAAAACATTAAAGTATGAAAATCTGGATATCTGGATCAGTTGAGCAGGTCATTTCTGATTCCAAAACAGGTCTGGCCGATGCCATTGTGACCAATCCCACGGTGATCGCACAATGGTGCCAACACGGTGAATCTATGGATACTTTGGCCAAAAAAGTGATCGAAGCAACAGGTCTTCCGCTCTACATTCAATTAAAGGGGCCCAACGTTTCAGACTATCTTGATCAATTTCAAAAGCTGAAACAGGTGTCAAAAATGATCATTCCTAAGATACCTTCCACCTTGGAGGGAATTCAAGCGGCAAAAATACTAGAATCCCAGGGTCAGGAAACCTTGGTTACGATGGTGTGTTCCATTGGACAAGCCTATGCCTGTGCAGCTGCTAATGTGCGAACAATCTGCCCCTATTACAACCGCTTGGCAGACCATGGCGAAAATGCGGACGAATTTTTAAGAAACATTGCTGCAATTTACAAAGCTAATGCGGTCGCTACCAAAATAATGCCAGCAAGCATACGAAACCTTGGAGATGTGAAATATGCATTAAAAAGCGGAAGCAATGGCGTGATCATTTTTTCAGAATTATTCCACGAACTTTTTCAGCATCCGGTCACCACGTCTTCAATGAAGGGCTTTGATGAGGATTGGAAAAATATAGTTTAAAGTGCAGTTTTAAATGGAACATTAATGCCGATATATTAAACAAAAAAAATGAAAAGTATTTAATAGTGTTAATAGCATTGATAAGTATTGCTCATGTAGAGGAACAAGACGTCAAGGTGCCGTTATTCAAAGCTTCCAAATTAATTGTTATAAATCGTAAGGTTTGCGACATTATGAAAACATTGTGAAGTGAAGTCTTTGGAATTTGGTAATGAAACTTACGGTAGTGAGAGAACATAACGGCCAAATATCTTACGTTTATTGCCAACATCATGGTAGAACTCGGTTTATAGAGCTCAATTGTTAAACGTACAGTTATATTAGGAATAAAATACTGCACTTCAGTATTTTAAATATATTATTTTTTGTGGACAGCGAGGAAAACCCCTCCGCCTATCGGTATACCGAAACACGTTCGGCACAGGCTATCCTCTAGAACATAAGGGGAGGAACCAAGCAATATCGTTCTTTTAATAATAAAGTATGAAAGTGTTAATGCGGAATATTTCCCGTAATTTAGTGCAAGGGATAGTTTTACATAACTTTAACCTAAGATGAGCGATTCATCGCTAAAAAAGCAATGGACGGCTCGCGCAATCCTTTGATGATGTGTATTTTGTATGTGTACAAAACAAAGACCACTCATCACCAAATAGGTGCAATAAACCATCCTTTATGTCCGCTAAGATAACAAAAATAGGTGTAACAAACGACAGAATTTCAGCACGTGGTGGCCTTCCGCTATTTCTTCGTTACGTTGGGAAAACCAGGTTGTATGCCCTGATGTCGGACAAGTTGTCCCCCCTTGTACCGCAAGGCAACAAGGGCCTGCAACTGCAAGGGTTCATAAAGCAAATATTGGCTTTTTTCATGGATGGGACAGATATGTCCCCAATGGGGTTTGACCGAAGGAAAAAAAATGAAGGTTACGCCGCAACACTTGAATGCAAGACCGGCCAGCTTGCTTCTTCCCATCAGGTCAAGCGCCACTTCACCAAGCTCTCTTTTGTCCCCAATTTCATCTTCAACAAAATACTCCACGAACTGTTTATTTGGTGTTTGAAAATCGAAAAGCCGAAAATCATAAAGTTGGGCATTGATACCATGGTGCTCAACAATGACAGTGCAAAGAAGCGCGAAGGCAATGAACCCACCTACAAGCGCAAGAGAGGGTTCCAGCCCTTGCATATCTGCTGGGTACCGTTGCTGATAGATGTCATGTTCAGGAAAGGCAGCGCCCATTCCAATCACGGGACCGACTACACGGACAGGGTAAGCTCGATAACCGGGCTGATCCGTAAACGGTATTCCCGCAAGATGCCCATTGTTTTGTGCGCAAATAGTGGGTTTGTCGACCAAAAGGCCTACCGGGAATAGAAAAAAACAAGGTCGCCTGGGATTATGTGGGATTTGCCGGCAAATTGAAAAGTTGGGAAAAATTCCGCCGTTGTATCTTTATCAGGCTGCAACGCGGGAAACAGGACAATTTGTGATGGGGTTCGGCAAGCCGGACAATATTATCTACACCAATATCGGCAACTGCCCGGAAGCAGACCAAAAATTAAGGGAAGCTGGTGGCGGCCACTACTTTGAAGCTAAAACGATTGTCGAAGAATCACATCAAAGGGGCGGTGACGAGCTGATACACAGAAGCATAAAAGAACTGGCCACCAAAGAAAACCTTCCGTTTAAACGAATGGGGATGAACAGGGCATATTATTTTATGCTGGCCATCACGCATTTTCTTTTTGAAACCTACAAACAAGATGTAACGTCCGGTGTGTTACCTGCCTGTTTATATCCGGCGACATTTAGGAGGAGGCTCATTGATTTTGCCGTTAAGGTCACCGCCCACGCAAGGAACATAATCCTGAACGTCACCGAAACCGTTTGTGAAACAATAAACATCAGGGAACTATGGAAGCTATGCCAATCGCCCCCTCAGATGAAATTTGCTTAAAGACCAAATCAACGGGAAAAGCAAAAAACAAATGAGAATGAACTTTTCAGGGCAAGGTATGCCCGCCCGGGATAAAAATGGGCGAAAAGCAGGTAATATTCAAAATTTTTTTGCGGATTTAAACAAAACAAACACGGGAGAGTAAGAAATCACCCCAAACTTCAAATCGACCGGAAAATGAGGGCATATGAAATTAGTAATCGCTCAATTTAGGTGAAAATAACTTGGCCAACAATCGTGGAGCAGTATGGAGCTCCCGAAGCCGTTGGGAAAATTTTCATTTATCGTAGCAGTTCCCCTGTTGTTTGAATATGTAATATAGGTGGCAGCCTGACCTTGAAAAGTCCAGGATCATCCCTTTTTGCCATTGACCTTTGCACCTGTTTCGTCGCCCCCGGCCACTTTTTAATTTTCTATTTTTTGACCGATCAATCCATATGCCGGTGGGGCTTTTTTGGGCAAGGCCATTGAGCAGCGAACAAAGGGTGCCCTGTGCTATTTTTAAATTGCAGACATCGCTAAAAAACTCGCTCGTCCTCTCAAAGGGCAAGTATTACCTGGTATGTATATAAGCAATTGTGGCCTGGATATTGAACCCATAACCTATAGGGGAATTCACCCCATTGGGAAATACGGCTTTGGCATGATGGCCACAAGCGCACGTTTTTTGAAAGGTACGTTGTTCTGTGAATTCAAGGGCAATTGGAGGGATGTCAACAACTTGCCTGCGTAGCATAAATGCCGCGGGTTGGCCAAACAGATCATCACCGCAATGGTTGCAAAATTCCGGCGTATGTTCAACAATGCTATCCGGGGCTGCTGTCATTTCCAAAGTACTGCCCCGATGTCCTGGTTATCCACCTACATTTTTGTTTCCATTGACACGAAGACTTTTACTTTTTAAAGATCTATTTTTCATCTTTTGATAGCGAAACTGAACTGTTACGGTTGTTCTTTCGATGCGTTAGGCCATCGATTTTATCAAATGATTTTTCAATCAATGATTCCAATCGAATAACTTTGGCCTCTAGTTCAACAATACGTTTTTTGTCAGGGTTCAATTTCTATTTGTTTGACACAAAGAAAACCAACGCCCACGAAAAGCCATGGAAATAAAGCAGAGTGTTGTTGATTAATAATAAACAAAGGCTCACAAACAAGCTGTTTTTTCAAAAACAAAAGTCAAGATTGTTCATAACTGTGTATTTTTGAGAATAGGCTGAATAGTTACAAATAATCGACTTTTTTTTCAAGTTCCTTTGGAAATCCATTGCGTATCGCCAGAATAACCATTCCTGTTCTTCAGCCCTGCCGATATATCTAACATCCTGAAAATATGCGTTTACAACAAGAAGTTTCAAGCTGTAATTTTCAATTTTTTGGCGCAATCATATCCTGTATATTTTAAATTAATATGACTATCCGTTTCTTGTACCAATGGACAAATAAGGTTATCTTTGGATAAGAATATTAAATCAACATCCTAATGAATTTACGTGCTTTCTTTGAGAAATATCCCGACGAAATTACCTCAATGGAGGGATTTAAAA
>JBDNGW010000379.1:0-5723 GCA_041689735.1 Leeuwenhoekiella sp.
AAGCCTTTCCCGTATAATTCATCATTACGTTATTCCATCATCCCCAGATGCATAGTATCATTATCGATCTTCATGACCGTTTCATCATTTGCATAGTTCCGTGCGCTGCTATATTTCCAATCGACCGGATCTGTCACAAAACCGGCAACAACGGGATTGTTATGGATGTAATCTATTTTCTGTTTGATCACCTTCCCGCTCCAGAGTTCAATGGGCTTATTATGCTGTTGCCAGAATTGCCGGTTTTTTACATTGCTGTTCGTCCTGCCGGCTTTTTCAAACATCCAGAGCAGCCAGTCCCTTCTACTTTCCTGGGCATTATCTTCGATCTCTTTAATGATTTTTCGGGCTGTAAAGCCTTTGAAATCCCTGAGCAATCCCGACGGATCGTCATTGTCCGAACGAAAAACCAAATGCACATGACTTGGCATAAAACAATACGCAAAAACCTCCATGCCTTTATTGGCCCTGCAATACGCGATACTTTTTTCAAGAATGGAAAAGTAGCGTTGCCGGGTAAAAATATCGATCCAATAGACTGTCGCGAAGCTTATAAAATAAGCAGCCGTTGGGTTTTTGAATTTGTACTTTCTGCTCATTTATTTCAGTTTATAAAAATATACGTGTATGCACGAGCGGGACGATCGCGCCAGCATCGGAGAGATTAATTAGTAATGCGATTATGATCTACCATATGCTTCATCGTATCAAAAAATGCTTGATAGAAAGAATCATCTTTTGAAGATAAGCGGTACAGTTCCATTTCTTGTTTGCGCTGCTTGTTGAGAACTTCTTTAAACATTTTATGCAAAGCGAGTTCTTTGTTCTGCGTATCGGGATTCTCAAGGTATTTTTCCTTAAAATCTGGATGTTCTTCCAGTCGTTGAGAAACCTGTATCAATTTTGCGCGTTGTTCTTCTGGTGTAGCTTCCCAACCGTGAAACCAACGCTCGTTAAAAGATTTGACGATTTCATCCAAATCCTCTTTTTCATCCGGGCCACCGTGTGCTCCCCGTGGACTTGAATTTTGGGGATCTACTTCAGATTCTCCATCATCCAGAACAATAGCCTGATTCACTTTCGTTCGTTCTAAGCCATAAGAGGAAAGATCAACGGCTTCCAAAAGTTCGTCGATCAATTCGTTTTCTCTTTGACGCACTTTTAATTTAGGTATTAAGAACTTCAGAAACCAAAACAGCTTTTCCCAATCCAATATTTCAAATGGCATAATGGATGCCATTTGCCCATAGATTTTTACAAATTGCTTGGCCTTGATTTTAAAGTCGGCCTTCGTGTCTTCTTCTAATTTAAGACCTTCATTGAACCGATCTGCCGCGCAATCGATTATTGGGCTCAACTCTTGTGCATCTACCTTATCAAAATACTTCAGCACAAAATCTTCTACTTCGTCCCATTCATAAACTCCCAACTCGTCCAGTACAGCTCTTAATTCATGCAGAACATTCACATCTGTTGCTTTACTTAAAGTCGTTGATGTGTAAAAAGGGTCAAAGGATGTTTGAATATCTTCCGCTTTGTTAAAGAAGTCGAGTACAAATAAATCTTCGGTCTTTTTACCATATTTGGAAGCTGATCTATTGAGCCTGCTCAACGCCTGAACGGCCAGAACCCCTTGCAGTTTTTTATCTACGTACATCGTACTCAATTTGGGCTGATCAAAACCAGTAAGGTATTTATTGGCAACCACCAACATTCGATAGGCATCCGTATCCAATTTATCTTTGGTTTCTGTATCTGCAAATCCGTTGAGGTCTGCCTCCGTATATTCTATACCGTCAACCAATTTCTTTCCGGAGAATGCAACAATGATTTTAAAAGGATTGCCTTTGCTATCTAAGTAACTGTTGATCGCCTTGTAATAGCGTATTGCGGACTCAATCCCTTGGGTTACCACAAGTGCTTTTGCCCTTCCTTTTAGCTTTTTGGTATTTACCACTTTGGAGATAAAATGCTCCATCATGATCTCTGCTTTTGTGGCTATGGTACGTTTGTCGTTCTCAACGTATGCTTTAAGCTTTTTCTGCGCTTTAGCGGTGTCAAATAAAGGATTGGCCTCAATGGATTTTTCAATCTCGTAATAACTCTTATACGTTGTATAATTTGCCAAAACATCCAGAATAAACCCTTCTTCAATCGCCTGCTTCATCGAGTACAAATGAAAGGGTTTAAACCTTCCATCTTCCTGCTTGGTGCCAAAGCGTTCTAAAGTGGCATTTTTAGGCGTGGCCGTAAATGCAAAATAAGAGGCATTGCCTTTCATCTTGCGCGCCTTCATGGCCTTTAAGATTTTATCCTGACTATCTTCTTCTTCATCTTCATCAATTTCTGCCATTCCCATCGCCTGGTTCATCTTACCGGCGGTCGTTCCCCCTTGTGAACTGTGCGCTTCATCAATAACCACGGCAAATCTCCTATCGCTCAGGTCTGCGATACCATCTATGATAAACGGAAACTTCTGGATTGTTGTAATGATAATCTTTTTACCCTGCTCCAGACTTTCTTTAAGTTCCTGCGAAGAATATGCTGGAGCCATTATATTCTTGACTTCAGAAAATTCTCTGATGTTATCCCTCAACTGCTTATCGAGTATGCGCCGGTCTGTGACTACAATAACCGAATCAAAAAGTGGATGCTCTAAACTCTTGGCTCCGGAAACCGCTGCGGTAGCAGGATAGGTTTCTATAAGTTGATACGCTGCCCAGGTTATTGAGTTGGATTTTCCCGAACCTGCCGAATGCTGTATTAAATAGGTTTGTCCCACGCCTTTATGCGCTACATCTTCTATAAGTTTACGTACCACATCTAGCTGATGATATCGCGGAAAAAACAAGGTGCGTGTTGCCAGTTTATCGGTGGATTTGCCATCAAAACGTACAAAATGCTGAATAATATTGACCAGACTTTTGGGCTGAAATACTTCCTCCCACAGGTATGCTGTTTTGTGACCAAAAGGATTTACCGGATTGCCCTTACCACTATTGTTCCCTTTGTTGAACGGAAGAAAAAAGGTGCTTTTCCCAGCAAGTTTGGTTGTCATAAATACCTCATCGGTATCTACGGCAAAATGTACCAGACACCGCCCAAAGCTTAACAATGGTTGTCTAAAATCCCTATCGTTATATTGCTTAACACCATGCGTTATCGCATTTTGCCCTGTCCATTGATTTTTAAGCTCTAAAGTTGCCACCGGCAGACCGTTGATAAAAACGACCATATCAACCTCTTCTCTTAAGTTTTCCGGGTTATAATGAACTTGGCGGGTAACGCTAAAACTGTTTTTCTGATAATTATCGTGAATGGTTTGGCTGCTACTGGCAAGCGGTGCTTGATATAACAAGGTAAAATGTGCGTCTTCTACCTCCAGGCCTTTGCGCAATAATCGCAGCAACCCGTATTTTTTAACCATGCGATCATAACGCTCCAGAATCTTTAACTGCCAGTCCGCCGACCGTTTTAATTTATTGAGTTCATCTTCTTGCGTACTCTCCAGAAATTCCCAGAACAAGTGTTTGTCCAATGCATAACGGACATCGAAATCACTCGCATTACCGATGATAAATTGCCCCGGGCTGTGATAGTGCGTTTGTGCTTCCCGTACATTCTTGCCATCTGCTTTAAGCGTTTCTAGCGTTGTACCGGTAAGGGTTTCTTCAATTGCAGCCTCCAGGCCTTGTTCATTGGTTTTACTTGTCATAATATTTTTTTAAGACCACAAGGCGTGGGTTCTCCAGTTTTCGGGGAAACCCATAACGCTTTCTTGTTCTAGTGGACATTTTTGCAACAGCTTTTTTAGCTTACGCGAAAAGTTATAATCACTTTCTTTACGCTCTAGCATATATTTTACACAACACAGGCTGGCATACGGTTTATTGGCGTGAAGCACACGGGCTTCCTGTTTTGAAAGAAAGATATGTTGGGTTTTATAGGGCAGTCTGGGCTGCACGGTAAGTCGTCTGTTCCATAAGCGGCCATGGTGTGCACAAATATTGCGTAGGTGTGAAAAATTATGCATCCAGTTCTGCAAAATAGTTGCGTTGCTCAGACCAAAACTGGCTGTCACAGCATCTTTTTCCGGCCCATTGTTAAGATTGCGGAATAGCATGGACAAGGTGCCAAAACTGGCAACTTCAAGTCCCATCCAGGAAGGAGGATCTGCTGGGGCAGTATAGTTGCTTTTATAATATTTTATAAAAGTTTCATCAGAGCGGTTGACTTCTTTTTGCAATTTGCCCAGTTGGGCAATAGCTCTTGATTTATCATAATACAAGCTCTGATCTATGTGCCAGTGACCACCGTGTACCAGCGCAAACTGATATATGATCTGGGTACGCAGGGCTATTTCTATTTTTTCTAAAGCTCCAAAAACCAGCAGACGCATTTTTCTATCAAACTTGTACAGTTTTATGATAGTTTCAAAGTCTGTCTTGACAACAAAGGCATGGTTGGAATCTGTATTATCCTGAAAAGGATACGTATACGCGCGCAATCTGTAAAAGCTGATACGGGAGAGCATAACTTTTGCATAGGCTTCATCTTTAAACGAAAGCCCACGCTGCTTAAGCTTTTCTACTTGATCGGGTATGGAAATGGCCGGTTTACGATATTTCATAGGCACAGTAAGTAATTACATGAACCCATAAAAATCGAAAACCCACCTGAGGGCGCTGTTCTTATGGGTAGCGTGGTGGGTATTATTGCTGTAAATATAAGAAATAGTTTTGAATACATATGCAGCATAAATACCAATTGTTATAGTTTACTCGTTTTTAATACCCCTTGATCTTTCATATTAAAACTGACAACGGTTCTCGGGGTATAATTCTGCGGCCAACGCCTCTTACGATTATGTTATCTGCTTTAAGCCCACGCTAGTGCGAGCGTCCCGCTCGTACCCGCAAGCCTTACCCGTATAATTCATCCTTACGTTTATTCCATCATCCCCATATGCATAGTATCATTATCGATCTTCATGACCGTTTCATCATTTGCATAATTCCGTGCACTGCTATATTTCCAATCGACCGGATCTGTCACAAAACCGGCAACAACGGGATTGTTATGGATGTAGTCTATTTTCTGTTTGATCACCTTCGCGCTCCAGAGTTCAATGGGCTTATTATGCTGTTGCCAGAATTGCCGGTTTTTTACATTGCTGTTCGTCCTGCCGGCTTTTTCAAACATCCAGAGCAGCCAGTCCCTTCTACTTTCCTCGACATTATCTTCGATCTCCTTAATGATCTTTCGGGCTGTAAACCCTTTGAAATCCCTGAGCAATCCAGACGGATCGTCATTGTCCGAACGAAAAACCAAATGTACGTGACTGGGCATAAAACAATACGCAAAAACCTCCATACCTTTATTGGCCCTGCAATATGCGGTACTTTCTTCAAGGATCGAAAAGTAACGCTGCCGGGTAAAAATATCCATCCAGTATACTGTCGCGAAGCTTATAAAATAAGCTGCCGTTGGGTTATGAAATTTGTACTTTCTGCTCATTTATTCCAGTTTAAGAAACATGTGGGTGTGCACGAGCGGGACGCTCGCGCCAGCATCGGGGTTAGTAATAATACTCAAGTTTCGCACCCAGTAAAGACTGATGTTTTGAGGGCAAAAAAAAGAAAAAATGTAGCATATAAACCTTGCTAATCGCTTGGTTTTTAAGTATTTTTAAAGTGGAAACAAGAAAATACAAATATGCTACA
>JBDNGW010000380.1:0-2466 GCA_041689735.1 Leeuwenhoekiella sp.
ATCATATACTCTTTATTTTTTGAATTCCTTTCTAGATAATCAGCACGCAATATAAATCCAATCCGCTAATATGCCAATTACAACTTAATAATATCAATTAAGTACTGAAAAGTCTCTTGTAAAATCATAAGTTTCCGTTTATCGGATTTAATCACGACTATCACTTATGCAGCCCATTACTTTTGCCATTATTAAAGAGCGGAAAAACCCACCGGACAAGCGAACCGTATTTTCACCCGTAAAACTGAGGGAAGTGCAGGAAGCATTCCCTTCGGCGCGGTTTATAGTTGAAGCATCGCACATTCGGGTTTTTCCTGATGTTGCCTATGAAAATGCTGAATTTACGGTTACAGATGACATTTCTAAAGCTGATATTTTGCTCGGGGTTAAAGAAGTCCCAGTGGAGGCGCTCCTTCCGCATAAAGCCTATTTTTTCTTTAGTCATACTATTAAAAAACAGGAGCACAACAGGGCGCTGCTACAGGCCATTCTAAAAAAGAAGATCGTGCTTTATGATTATGAGGTGCTAACCGATAAAAAGGGCAATCGTCTAATCGGTTTTGGTCGTTATGCAGGGCTGGTAGGTGCTTATAACGGTTTTCGGGCCTGGGGCATACGTCATAAATCTTTTGAATTGCCTAAAGCCAATGAACTGTCTGGCCTGAAAGCAATAAAGGCTAAATTAGATAAAATCAAACTTCCCAATATAAAAATCTGCCTTACCGGTGGTGGAAGAGTAGCGGGAGGCGTTAAGGAAATTCTGGATCATCTTAAAATCAAAAAAGTGAATGCCGAAGCGTTTTTGACAACCGACTTTAATGAACCGGTATATTGCAATATTAGAGTGATGGATTATAACAAGCGCATAGATGGCAAACAGGCGACGCTGGCAGAATTTCTTAGAGATCCCACCTCTTTTGAATCCAACTTTATGCGCTTTGCGGAAGTGACCCAACTTTTTATAACCGGTCATTTTTATGGAGATGGTGCGCCTTATTTGTTTACGCGTGAAGATGCTAACAAACCCGAGTTTAATATTGAGGTAATCGCAGATATATCCTGTGATGTGGACGGTCCAATAGGTTCAACCATTCGATCTTCCACTATAGAAGATCCCTTTTATGGTTACGATCCTCAGACCGAAAAGGAAACCATTTTTGATGCGCCTGGCGCCATAACGGTCATGGCGGTGGATAATTTACCTTGCGAACTCCCTATGGATGCCAGCTCAGGTTTTGGGAATATGTTTTTGCAGCACGTAATGCCCGCGTTTTTTAATGGGGATAAAGAAGGTGTTCTGGAACGTGCCCGAATGACCAAAAATGGCCAGCTTACAGAACGTTTCAGCTATTTGCAGAACTTTGTGGATGGTGATGAATGATGTAGTTTTCAGCTAAAAATTTATTCTCTTTTAGACCGTTTTTTTGAAGATTTGTAAAGTGTTGTAATAAAATGTCAAGCTACTTCAATATATAGTAGAATTGTTTAGGGTTTTATTATGTAATAAATTAGTTTACAGAGATTTGATACTTAAATGAGGTTGATTGCTTACTTTGGCAGCTTTAGCATTACCAAAATCCATTAAGATCAATTACAAATATACGACTGTTGTGCAACTTTTAAAAACCATCGAATTATAATGATGTTACCGGGACAAGTTAAGGATATGATTCTAAATTTCATTATTGAAAATTATCCTAAAGAAAGGGTGAGTTCTAGTACCCTACACAAAGAACTTATTCCTGATGTGCCTTTTGATCAGATACGATTCCTATTGCAAGAAATTAAAAATAACTCACATTCTGTTGCAGATATAATAATCAATGAAAGGGAAACCTATATTAGTTCCACTGGTATGACAGGTGCGTTTCTAATTTCAGGTGGATTTACAGAAATTGAATCTGATGAATCATCGAAAAAAAATAGAATTAAAGAAAAGGAAACGATTGATCTGGAAAAATCTAAAATTGATCTTGAATTATCAAAACGAATGCTCAAAGAATATCCTCGGACTAAATGGTTTGCACGAATAGGATTTTTTATTGGAGTAGCATTAGCAATTTTACAAATAATAAAATGGCTAACACAATCATAGTGCCAATAATATAGAACCTTATTTCTTGTTCGTCTGACTTAAATATTTTCATAATTAATTTTAATTTTTCAGTTGCTCAAAACGGTGGACTGATTAACCGTCAAATAAAAAATTACGATTAAAAACAAAACATAAATGGAAATAAAATACGCTGAGTCAAAAATTGTGCGTTTTGACATAGATAATAATTTTTTTTAAAAAAAAGCTATTCAGCCATTAGGAAGCTTAACTATTACACCAGAAGCTTTAGTTTATCCGATAGTTGACGAACAAACACCAATTATGCTTCGTATTAGAACAACCGTTATGAATAAAGATATTGAGGTTTTAGGGTATACGTCGGAATTTAAAGCGCTTTTAGGCAATAGTAA
>JBDNGW010000381.1:0-6782 GCA_041689735.1 Leeuwenhoekiella sp.
GGCAATGGGTACTGAAACTCTTTACTTCCAAAGAATACCACCCCTTGTTGGAGTGACCAAAACGCAATTTTTCACCGCCCAAAGGAATGGTCTGCTTTTTTTTTAATCATATATTACTGATATACATATACTTACAACAAATAGGGATTACGGCCTTTCGACGCCTCACCAGAATCTGACGAGAACGTAAAAAATTTCGAAAAAAGAAAAAAAATTCAAGCCAAACCTTGGTGGGAGAAAAAAACAGGCAGGATCTTCCCCCTCCAAACCTAAAAAACCGTATTTTTCAAACCAAATTTTTAACCTGCGGATTTAAGGATGTAAATAAATCACTACTTTTCTTAGCTCCACAAAATCATATCTAAAATGAAAAAAACACTCATCTTACTAAGTTTTTTGGGAATATTGAATGCGTGCAACAATCGCAATGAAAAACCTACAGAAGATAAAGACCCATCCAATCTGGAAAAATCCGTCTCCCAGGATTCTACGGGTTCAGTTCGGCAAAATTCATTCAATGTTGAGGAACTGGACAGTTTCTGGAACAAAAAACTAGCGGACAATGAGGGATTTTACAAGGTGACCTTTCCCCGTACCGATATTTCCCTAAAAATTGACGGAGATCCGGTAGAGGCCGGTTTGGCATACACTTCGTGGATAGCATACCGTCCGCTGGGGGAGAATACGCAGATTATGGGGGACATGGTATTGCTGGACACCGAAATCCCCAAGGTCGTACCTTATTTAAAAGAAAATGGCCTTTTAATAACCGCCGTCCACAATCATTTGTTACGTGAACAGCCCCGGCTGATCTATATGCACATTGCGGGGAACGGGAATGCTTTGGAATTATCTAAAATCATGAAAGGTGCCTATGCGCTTACCGCCACGCCATTGACCGAAACCCCAAATAAAAACGAAAACAAAGGAATGGACTGGGTCCCGGTAAAGAAGGTCCTGGGGGAGAATGGCAAAGAAAGTGGAAATTTATTGAAATATGGTTTTCCCAGAAATGGGGCAATTGCCATGAATGGCGAAACAATGCCCTCAACTTTTGGCATTGCAACCGCAGTTGGCTTTCAGTCCATCAATAAGAATGAGGCCGTCATCACGGGCGATTTTGTGATGAAGGCCGAAGAAGTGAACGCTGTCATTGCAGAATTGGCAAAAAACAATATCGAAGTTGCGGCACTCCATAACCATATGCTCTTTGAGGAGCCCCGATTGTTCTATATGCATTTTTGGGCCAAGGGAAACCCGGAAGAACTTGCAAAAGGGTTTAAGGCCGCATTAGACCGGACCTCCTCAGTTCAATGATAGAAAACCCAAAAATGACAGGCAAAAAATGACCGGCAAAGTTCGATCAAACATTCAAACCTGTTGTTGTTCTGTTTATGGTGTTCTATTTTACCGTATAGATCAGTATCAAAGCTTCACTGTTAAAACCCGAAGGGGATGCAACCACTACTTGGTTCAGTTCTGGGATAAAAAGGGATGTTCTGGCACCGGGACCGGTTGAAATTTTCCCTTCCGCTGTATAGGTATCCGCATCGATTTGATTGAATACATCTATATAACCGGCACCACAGCTCAAATACAATTGATTCTTTTTGGGGTTGTAAAAAACATCATCTACATCCCCATCGATATCCAAAGAAGAAATTGTGTTCCCTGTTTGTGTGTCCATTATTAAGAGCATTGGAGCGTGCCTAAATCCTATAAACAAACGATGGTGCATCGCATCCAAGCCCATTGGAAAATTTGATGTTGCCTTTGTCATTTTCCATTTATCGACTACCGTATTCTTATTCAGATCGATAATTTCAACAAGCTTTTTACCGGGAACGTTCACATAAATTTTCTTTGCCGCTTCGTCTATTTGAAAAGATTCCGGATGTCCCGAAAGTTCTATTTTGGTAATAAGATCGAAGGTAGTGGCATCGATTATGGCAATACCGCCATTGCCATAGCCCACATAGATTTTTTTGCCCCTAGGACCGTAACGTACATTGTCGGCATCATCCGGTAGTTTTATTGAGGTCTTTTTTTCAAAAGTGGTTGCATTGAAAACATCGCACACCCCGTTATCGCCATTTGCAACAAAAATGGAGTTGCTTTCGGGAAGGTAAACAACACCTTGGGGTTCGTTCAAGTCCTTTATGGTGTGGATGACCTTTTTGTTTTTTAAATCAACCACTTCAATGGTATTGTTGCCCAATACAGCTACATAGATTATTTGTTGCTCGCTGTTATAACTTAAATGGTCAATTCGCCCCCTCACTTCGGGCAAGGCAACTGTCGCAATTAATTCAAGTGAACTGCTTTTATTTTGTGCCTTGCACCCATTAAAAAAGAGAAGGAACAAAAAAGAAAAATTTAAGATTATTTTATTGTTCATTTGTTAAAATTCAAAGTTTTGACCTATAGCTTACATTTCTGCCAAAGGGATTGTATAAGGATGGTAGCGGATCTTATTCACTTACCTTTCGGTTTGACACAGACCTTCGATCTGTACTTTTTCCTTGAGTTTGGAACTGATGCCGCAAGTGGCTTTCGATTGGGTATTCTGGTTTTAACGGCCTGTTTTAAGTGTTATTAAAGCGGCCCATTGACAGGTTCGGTCTTTATATCATTTTCTTATATCTGTATATCTTTGGAGGATCCAATATCACATTTAGGGGTGTCACCATAATTGAAATCAAATGTGCCTGCTCGTTTTTAACCAAATTCCAATTAGTTGAAATGCCAATACTATAAAAAACATGGGCAGGTATAAAAAAATGATCAAGTCTTCTTTGTTTGCGTTCAATCTATAAAAAATAGAGTGTGCAATTACCAAAAGAAACATCAGGTAAGTTGAACGTTGCAAGTTCTTCCATTTTACGGCCTTTAATTTACCTAAAAAATAATCATTTGAAATGGTGAGCAGTAAAATGAGGATGAGTGCCCCAAATAGACCAGTATAGTTGGCCAATCCGAAATTGCCAATCCGAATTATAAGATTATCCCCAACTTCTTCTAAAAAATAGAGCCAAGGTTTACCTGTGAAATGCATGAACAGACCAACTACTGAATGTATTATACCTAAAATCCCACCAAATATCCCAATATCCCTTCTAATATAAGTTGAAAGTGGATTTTTTCGCCTTAAAATTAAATTTATAGGCCCTAAAAGTAGGGAGACGGCCAATAAGAAAATACTGAGATATCCCGAAGTATATGTAATAAAAGGAATTACCGGTAAAGTCGGTTTCCAAAAAATGTAAAAGATCAGACAGAATATAATGCTCAAAACAAGCATGGGTAAGTAATGGATCTTAAACCTGTTTTTTAAACCGTTTTTCATATTATATGTTACTATATTGAAGCCCGACTATTCTTATGATTTAATTCAGCTTGTTGCCAACTCGTTATTTGACTGACCATAAAAATAGTTATTTATCCCTTTACGTTTCGGGATAAACGTGATTATTGAATTCTTTACCAATTTGAGAATATGGAATTTAATGTGTACGCTTAAGGTTTTCAATAAATGTATTTAGGAAGATTGTTGGTCAATGTCAGTAGTGGTCAGGTCTGATCCGAAAAAGTTCATTTAAACGAATGGCAGAAATCCTAAAATGACCCTGACTAGGGTATCCTGAAAAGTTTAATTATAGGTATGGGGAAATGAACTTTCTAAAAGTTCAAATAAGCGTGGGTTAAAATACTCAGAATGCGTTGCTGCGCGCACTTTTGTTAAAGTTTATTTATACCCTGGAAAACTATACTTTCGAACGGTCCATTTTAATGGGAGGAGGTCAGACACTAATGTAATTTTATCTAAACTCAGCACAATACAAATTTTAGAAAGTCCCTATCTTCGCAAAGTGAAAACCCTTGATCAAAATACAAATTCCGCCAACCAGATAATAAAATCATGGGTTGAAGATTATACAGATACGCTTTATTCCTGGGCTTTCTATAAAGTTTCTGATAAACAAACCGCCGAAGACCTTGTTCAGGAAACCTTTTTGGCTGCATGTAAGTATTATAAAAATTTTAAAGGAAAGAGCAAACCCAAAACCTGGCTGTTTTCCATTTTGAATAATAAGATCATCGATCATTACCGAAAGAAATCTCGCACTCCCATTATCAATGAATCCCATTTTGACAAAGAAGGTGGTTCGATTATTGAAAAAACATTTGATGGCGACGGCTACTGGAAAGAAGAAAAAAGGCCAGAAAAATGGGATATTAATGAAGAGAAAGCGAATTTATTAGACAATGGAGCGTTTAATGAGGTACTACAGCATTGTATGGCGAAATTGCCGCGTCAATGGGGAATGGCCGTACAATTGAAATATCTACAGGAAAAAGACGGGAAGGATATTGGTCAGGAACTGGGGATTTCCACGTCCAATTATTGGCAGATCATTCATCGGGCAAAACTTTCTTTGCGGGAATGTCTGGAAAAATTATGGTTTCAAAAATAAGCTATGTTTAAAATAATGCGAAGATTGATGATTTCCTGTAAAAAAGCAGGTGTCCTTGTTGAAAAAAAATTAGCTGATAAATTAAATGCGGGGGAACGGATGGAACTTTTCTTCCATACTAGTGTATGTAAAGCTTGCAGGAATTATGAAGCGCAAAGTGCATTTATTGAGAAGGCATTAACCCGGGAAAAGAATACTGATAAGCATAAACCTCTATCAGATCTGAAGGAAAAAATCAAAAAATCTATCGAAGGACCGAAATAAGTTCTATCATTTTTAGTTCGAGCGTTAAATATTCATTTTCAGTAAATTATACTGAAATACAAATGAATATTTAGCGCTTTTTTCATTCCAAGTAGTTGCCTAACTACAAAAAAAATGTTTTTGGTTGTCAGGATTGAAAAGTTCGTAGTCTCATCTACTGAAATTGGATCATGAGGATTCAATCAAAAAAACTTTATGTACTAAAAACATTTTATTATGAAAACTAAAAAATTCAAATTTTCAAAAATCCTATTTTCAGCCCTTTTTATGGCCGCAATGTTCGGTTTTACGCAGTCAGCAAATGCACAGAGTGTCGAACCGGTTACCGTACAGTCCAAAATGGATTATAATGGAACGATCAACGCTATTAAAAAAGCGGTTTCTGGCGGAGGTATGATGGTTCTTGCCGAACTTAATCAGGGAAAAATTTTATCGATGACCGGATTGCAGGTAAAAGGACATTCCTTTTTTGTGGGGAACCCTAATGTTGGGAAAAAAGCTTTTTCCGCAGATCCTTCTGTAGGCCTTGTTATTCCGGTACGAATTAATGTGTACGAAAAAAACGGAAAAACCTATGTAAACTATTTTAAACCATCTGACCTCTTTGCATCCTTTAATGACAAAAAGGTGAAAATGATTGGTGGTAAACTTGATGAGAAATTAGGGATGATGATGAAAATGATCTCTAAATAACACGTATGAAAAGGTCGGAATGCTTAAGCGCCGGCCTTTTATTTTTACCCTTTAAAATTTATAAGATAATGAAATCTGAAAAACTAAAACTGGGAATCGTATTACTGGGATTACTTCTAGCGGCAGTTGGCCCCAATCTTTTTCCTATTGCGCAGGCTGGAATTGCGAATTTATCAAAAATGGCAGTAGATTATCTTATTCCTTCTGTTGTTTTGATATTGATTTTAATACTGGTTACTCATCTGCTGAAATTTACACTTCTTAAAAGACAAATACTCACTGGGATTATTGCAGGTATTATAGGAACTATTGGGTTGGAGATTTTTAGGATGATAGGTTTCAAAATTGGTTGGATGCCCGGAGACCTTCCAAAACTTATGGGTGTATTGCTTTTAGATCAATTTGCATTAGGACCCGATACCACATCAAATATCGCTGGTTGGGCATACCACTTTTGGAATGGCGCAGCTTTCGGAATTATTTATAGTCTGTTACTAGGCCGCGGAAAGCTGTGGATGGGCGCACTTTACGGGTTTCTTATAGGAATAGGTTTTATGCTTAGCCCGGTGGTAAGGTCTTTAGGAGTAGGGGCTTTCGGATTTCAGTTTAAAGATGGTTACCAGCTTTTTGTTACTGTAAGCCTGGCGCATATTGCTTTTGGGATTGTATTGGGTTGGCTCGTTTATAAAATGAACAGCGGAGTTCCCAGCATCATTACCCGTGTAAAAAAAACGTATATTAAACAAAATAATTAACAAATCTTAGAAATTATGACTTCAAAAATTCAACAAGCAATTCTGGGTGGCATTGTTGCCACTATTGTAATGACTTTAGTAATGTTTATCGCCCCAATGATGGGTATGCCGAAAATGAGCCCGCCAAAACTCTTAGGGGCTATGATGGGTTTTTCGGTAACTGTAGGCTGGATCATGCATTTTATGATAGGGATCATTTTTGCCCTGATATATGCCTATATATTACTTCCCCTTCTTAAAGGTATTGATAACAATGCGTTACGGGGAGGAGTATTCGGAATAATTGCGTTTATTTTTGCTTTGGTGGTAATGATGGGCATGGTTGCCGTTTTAGGTAAAAAACCGCCTATGCAGGGCAGTATGGCCATGATTATAATGGGAGCAGTGATAGGGCATATTGTTTTCGGGATTATTGTAGGGCTTTTTGTTAAGCCCCAAAAAATAGTCGCTTAAATAGTCTAAGGATCTGTTCAGAAATAAAGTGACCGAATTATAGGCAGTTATTTTGTTCATCAACAAGGCGAAAAACGCAGACATAGCCGTAGCTATGGCGAGTATTTTCAACGCAGTTGCTGGGCAAAAGAACCCATAGAAA
>JBDNGW010000382.1:0-1937 GCA_041689735.1 Leeuwenhoekiella sp.
CTAGAGGCTTCACATAATTCTTTAACTTCTAACAAGTCAAAGTGATTTAATAGGGATTCAGGTAGAAATATAGAAAGAGGATTTATCAACTTTTTTTTAACAAAGTTAATCCTTAATCCCCAAGTTTTTTATGTGACCCCTGTTTTTCTCAAAATGCTGAATTTTCTGCATTTACCATAGATCCTTCCCTAATTGAAAATGCAGATAGTGTAGTGCGTGAGGAGCGCATTACTTTAGATATTACCAATTCAAATATTCTTTCTGAGAAGGTTTATAAAATTATATCAGTGTTTAATAAGGCAGGTAACAGCGATGTGCAAGCCTATGTTTTTTATGATGATGACCAAAAAGTAAAAGACATACGTGCAACGGTCTATGACGCGCTGGGCAATGAAAAGGAGGTTTTTAAGGAAAGGGATTTTAAGGATGTGAGCGCCGTTTCCGGCGGAACCTTATATGCAGACAACCGCGTGCTGCTGCTTGATTATACGCCCACGGCCTATCCCTATACTATAGTATTTGAGTCTGAAACACGTTCAAAAACCACGGCTTTTATTCCCCGATGGATTCCAGTGGCCAATTATGGCAGCAGTACCGCCCACGCTACATATACGATTTTATATGACCCCACAGAAAGCTTGAATATTAAGGAAGAGCGGCTGGAAGAATTTGGGGTCACTCATACCCACGAACAGGGAAAAGATATCTGGGAAGTAAAAAACATACAGGCTTTTAAAAAGGAATACCTTTCTCCATCATTTGAGGAACTTCTTCCCGTGGTCAAATGTGCGGTCACTTCTTTTTACTTGAAAGGGGTAAACGGTAGGGCATCGAGCTGGCTGGATTTTGGCTCCTGGATGAATAACAATCTCATAAAGGGTATGGATGAGCTGCCCGAGCAAACCGTAACCAAAATCAAAAAACTGGTGAACGATCTTCCCACCGATAGGCAAAAAGCCGAGGCCATCTATAAATATGTGCAGGACAAAGTGCGCTACATCAGCGTACAGATAGGTATAGGAGGATGGAAACCCATGCCCGCCGCAGATGTGGACCGGCTGGGTTATGGCGATTGTAAAGCGCTCAGCAATTACACCAAAAGTCTACTCGCGGTGGTCGGTATTCCCGCCTATTACACGGTGCTTTATGGCAATACTTCAATTGACTTAGGTACTTAATCAATACCAATAAAAGTAGTAAATTAGGGGAAACAAACGACATAAAAATGGAGCAAAGATATAAGAGCATGTTCCTTATGGATTTTCAGAGGAAATTCCCGGACACCGATAGCTGCCTTGCGGACTTGGCGGACCGCAAGTGGGCGGACGGCTACAAATGTCCCAAATGCGGCCATGGCAAGAGTTGTGCGGGATCCTCCCCGTACTCCAGGCAGTGCACGCGCTGCCGTTATGTGGAGTCGCCCACCGCCGGGACTCTTTTCCACAAGGTAAAGTTCGACCTGCTCAAGGCCTTTTGGATCGTATATTTCGTGTCGACCAATAAAAAGGGCGTCTCCTCCACCGAGCTCGCCCGCAAGCTCGAACTCGGGCAGAAAACCTGTTGGGGGTTCAAAAGGAAGGTGATGAAGGCCATGAAGAGCTCGGGAAACCACCCCATTACCGGTACGGCGGAGGTGGACGAGACCGTCTTCGGCCAGCAGGAGGAGGGCGTGCGCGGAAGGCAGAACGCCGACAAGAAGCTCGTGGTGGTAGGGATTGAGAAAAAGGGCAAGGGCGTGAGCAGGCTCTACGCAAGGGTCATCCCCCATGCCGATGCGGCATGTCTGGGACGCTTCATGAAGGACCACATCGATCCCAAGGCCAAGGTCACCACCGACCAATGGACGGGATACGGGCCGTTGGCGAAGGATTTCGCGAACATGGTCCAGATCCCCTCGGGAAAGAAAGGGGGCAACTTCCCCGAGCTGCACAGGGCAA
>JBDNGW010000383.1:0-3526 GCA_041689735.1 Leeuwenhoekiella sp.
ATGAGCAACAATGCCCACAGAAGTCCAAAACCATAACTCGCTCCCGCGCCAGTAAATTGCACGAGGTGAGAGACGCCTATAGCGGCACCTGCAAATAAGAGGCCCGGTCCCAATTGTTTAAAGGAGAACTGCGCCACAGGTCAGTTCTTTTGAATAAGATCTGCCAGCAGGCGGCGCGCGCGCAACAGTTTTACCTTTACATTGTTCATAGGTTCCTGCAATTGCAATGCTATCTCCTTATAACTCATTTCCTGAAAATACCGCAGATTGATCACTTCCTGATAGGGAGGTTTCAGTTGTTTTATGAAGTGTGAAAGTTCGTCGTGATGCTGTTTTTTGATCAGGGCATCTTCTGGGGTGGGATTTTCATCAATGATATGGTTCAGCTTTTCGGTTTTTTTACTGCTTTCTATATGACTTTCGCCTTTTTCTTTCCGTAAGCGGTCTATATGCAGGTTTTTTGAGATTGCAAGGAGCCAAGTACTGAATTTATGGCTGTTATCGTATTGCCCTAAATTAGAAAAAGCACGGGAAAATGTCTGGATGGTAATTTCTTCGGCCTCATAATCATCCTGCGTACGCTTGAGTTGAAAACGGTAAACCTGACTCCAGAAAGTATTGAGTAGAAAGCTGAATGCGGCCTGCTTGCCTTCTTTTGCTTCTTGAATATGATTGTTTATTTCTAGTTGTTTTTCCAAGGGGTGCTTCTCGCCGTGATTGATAGTATAAATATACTTAATTGTACCAGTACTAGAACAAATTCAAGCGCCGGAAACCATTGGATCAGTTGCTTTTCTTTGAGCTTGTCCATGCCGGCGTATAAAACAGCGCCCACAATGAGATAGCGCATTAAAAAAATAAACAGGCTTAAAGTGCTAAAAATGGGTGAAAAAAGGAGAAAAATAAGCAATACATAAGGTAAAAACTGACTTATATAAAACAATCCCAGACTAAACTGATGTTTTTTTTTATAACGGTTTGCTACGAAAATATGTCTGCGTTTTTGATAAAACCATTCTGTCCAAGATGTTTTTGGTTTTGAAATGCTGAAGGATTTCGGAGAAAACACACAATAAACATTTGTTGAAGTAGCAGCAGCGTTTACAAAAAGATCATCATCGCCCGAAGGAATGTTTTCATGAGCGGAGAAACCATTTTGCTTATAGAATACTGTTTTGGTATAGCCTAAATTTCGGCCCACAGCCATATAAGCGTTACCATTTTTGGCGTAGCCGAAATATTGTATTGCGGTCAGCACCGTCTCAAATCGAATGACTTTATTAAGCCAGGAATGTGCAATAAATGCATAGCTTCCGTATCCCAAAACAATTTCTTTTTCAGAATCAAAACCCAGCGCCATTTCTTGCGCCCAGAAGATTGAATTCGGTCTGCAATCGGCGTCCATAAACAGTAAATGTTCATATTTTGCGGCTGCAATTGCTTTGGTAAGGGCGTATTTTTTTCCGCTGAAGGCGCGTTCCTTTTTGTATATGTGTATGGCGCGTATATTATGATGTTTAGCCACAAAATCATCAATTACCGCAGCTGTTTCATCAGTGGAAGCGTCGTTAATGAGCAAGATTTCAAAATCGGAGTAACGTTGCTCAAGCAGAAAAGGAACGTTTGCAATTAGATTCTGAGCCTCATTCCGAGCACAGACAAGTATGGAAAGTGGAGGTTGAACTGTGTTTTTTAAACTTCTTTTTTCCGCTTTGCCGAAACAAAAACGACCGAAATAAGCATAAAAACAGCAATTCAGAAAAATAAGGCCCGTGAATATATAAAATATTACGGGCCAGAAATTTGTCACGCTAAAGATTTAGCAGTTAATTTTTTGTGTCACAAGTACTCATTTCATCGGGCATCTTACCGCACATACCACAGGCATCCCCACTTTTATTGAGATATGGACTTTGACTCGCGCAAGTGCCGGCAAATTTTCCGTCTTTTTTGCCCCATATTTTTATGGCAATTCCGGCAAAAGCAAGTCCTAATAAAACAAGTGTTATCAATAGTAATTTCATAATATCGAGTTGTTTGAACAAAGGTACAACTTGGCGTGCATTAGCCCAAATTTAAAGGTTAGAATGATCTTCGAAAGGGGCTGTCAACGGGATTGAAATCTTAATTTTAACGAAACATTAATAATACAAGGCACAATTCATTTCGATTAATAGATACATTTGGCTTTAACACTTAAATTATCTTTATGAAATTTTTAAAAACGGATGGTTTTCATCAATCAAAAAAAAATTCCTCTAAATGCCTCGTGGGCTTGCCCCGAGGATTATTTACTGGTTTTAATCCTCGGGATCACATTTACTTCGTGTAAAAACGATAAAAAAGAGAATGTCGAAGCCACTGAAATGGATCAAAAAGCTAACGATGAAGCTGCTGAAGCACATCGTCAAGCGGAAATGAAAGAAACAGCTAAAGCAAACAGCATCGCTTCAAAAGCCATGGCAAGCAGTGATCTTGATACGCTAGTGATTGCGCTTAAAGCGGCCGGTCTGGACAGTATGATGATGGATGAAGGAGAATATACCGTTTTTGCCCCGACAAATAATGGGTTCAGCAAATTGAAAAAAGGCCAACTCGACGAATTACTAAAACCAGAAAACAAGGAAATGCTAACTGGCGTGCTGCAATATCATGTGGTAGCAGGCAGAGTCACTGCAGAAGATCTTGCAAAAGGGATTCAAGAAAATGGTGGCAAGTACAAATTTAAAACCGTGAATGGTGAAGAACTTACTGCAATGATGGACGGTGATCAGATCGTGATCAAAGGACGGGACCAATTATGAAGCACACATTTTACAGGGCAATATCGAGGCTTCAAACGGTATTGTACACAAAATAGATAAAGTGCTTATGGTTAAGGGATAATTCTAAATCAAGAGCAATCATAAACCGCCTAAAACTGCCGATTTTCGGACTTTTTAGGCGGTTTTTTTGTGTTTAAAGCAGTTTTTTAAAATATTTGAATGGGATCTGGAATTTACTGAAGCAGCCGGGGCTTCGGTACATTTTGCGAAGGGGCAAAACACTCAGCCACCTACGTTGAACTCTAGATGTGTTGTGGGTGGCTGAGTGGATTTTATGGAATGATAGTGTAGTGAGATTTATTTGAATATGTAGGTGGCTGAGTGAATTTCATGGAACGATAGTGGAATGTAATTTGTACCGAAGTCACCGGGGTCTTTAAAGCAGCCGGGGCTTCGATACATTTTGCGAAGGGGCAAAACACTCAGCCACCTACGTCGGACTCGCCATATTATGTGGATGGCTAAGGGAATTTCATGGAACGATATTGCAATTTTTTAATTCGGAAATGGAGGCGGCTGAGTGGATTTATGGAATGATAGTGGAGTGAGATTTATTTGAATATGTAGGTGGCTGAGTGAATTTCATGGAACGATAGTGGAATGTAATTTGTACCGAAGTCACCGGGGTCTCCATAGCAACCGGGGCTTCGATACATTTTGCGAAGGGGCAAAACACTCAGCCGCCTACGTCGGACTCGCCA
>JBDNGW010000384.1:0-6122 GCA_041689735.1 Leeuwenhoekiella sp.
GCCCAGCAACTGCGCCTGCCTTTGCCGGTAGGCAGGTTGAAAATACTCGCCATAGCTACGGCTATGTCTGCGTTTTTCGCCTTGTTGATGAACAAAATAACTGCCTATAATTCGGTCACTTTATTTCTGAACAGATCCTATGGTCAGGCGCGACCTCATCTATGTGCATCCCGCAAAAATAACTGAACGAGATACTGTCGTTCAACCGGTCCTCCACCTCATAATCGCTCAATCCGTACCAACTTTGTAAAAGGCACATTTTAAACAATAACAGACCGCTATAGGAAGGCTTGCCCACAACACTTTTTCCCTTGGAGTAATCGGCATCTATCAGTTTTTCGATCCTGTCCCAATCGATCAGCCCGTTTATCTGGGAAAAAAACGTTGTCTTTATCTTTCTTGCCCGCAGATCACAGATAGTGTCTGCCAAAGTGGGTTGTTTCTGTAATTTCATATAGTAAAAATAAGACTTAAACATCTAATTTACAAATAATTACACTTGTTTTAAACGCTGATTTATACAGTTTTTACCCTGCAACGGTCTTAATTTGATCCTCTTTTATGAATATTTTCATGGAGATAATGGTAGGGGAGTAGGTGCCTCACATCAAACAGGATGGACGGCTCTTGTGGTTAATTTAATCGATGAGATCCATAGCAATAAGGATTTTTAAGCTCAAATTTCAGAACAGTGAAAAAAACATTATATGCTGGTTGAAGATTGAGTTTTTAATGTAGTAAAACCTTTTTTTATCCAAAAATCAGCCAAATTCATGCATTTATCTTCATAATTAGACTGCATTTAATTACTTTATGCTCAACGAACTATAACCCTGCCCGTTTCTTTTCAGTTGAATTTGAGTGGCGATACGCTCTTTAAGTGAATCGACGTGGCTGATAATGCCTATGGTTTTTGAAGAGGAAGCTTGTAAACGTTCCAGCGTATCAAGCGTTTGATCCAAGGTTTCTGGATCCAACGTGCCAAAACCTTCGTCTATAAATAAACTGTTGATTTCCACATTCCGCGAAGCGAGATCAGAAAGTGCCAGCGCCATGGAAAGACTGAGGATAAAAGTCTCTCCACCGGAAAGTGTTTTTACGGAACGCCGCTGCCCGCCCATGTGTTCATCAATCGCAACAAGACTATCATCTTCGTTTTCCTGAGCGGTATCTAGCCGATACCGGTCGCTGAGGTCTTTGAGCCGCGTATTCGCCAATCTTAATAATTGTGTGAGTGTGAGATGCTGCGCAAATTCATTGAAGGTTTTTCCATTGGCGTCGCCTATGAGTTCATTGAGAAGTCTCCAGCGCTTGATTTCGTTCTCCTTTTGCGAGATTCTGGCCTTTAGATCGGCAATTGCAACAATCCGTTCGGTGTCATTATGGAGTTGACGTTTCAATCCTTCACATTTTTCCCTCAATTCATCCAGACTATCTTTACTTTTTTCCAGATTTTGCTCTAGTTCCTTTTGATCTAAGGTAGTGTCCTTTTCCAGATCTTGAAACAGTTGCCGCTCTAAGGTTTTTACGGTTGCTTCTAGATTTGCTATTTCCCGGATTATATTTTCACGCTCACGCCGTAAACGACTACAGACACTATGTTCCAGCAGGACATTTTTAGCTTCAATAATGGTATCAAACCCCAGTTTATTGACCTGCGGGAGGAGATTTTTAGCCAAATTATGCAGTTTTTTGCCGGTTTCAGTCCGTTTTTCCAGCAGTTCTTGCGTTTTTAGCTGTGCATTTTTGAAATTTTCGTTAAGCGAAATCCACTTGTTCTGTAGTTCTTGGATCTCTTTATAAATATCATTACCCGTGTAGAGCGCGTCTATCGCTTTGCGCAACGCCGCACCGGAAGTCATTATTTCTTTCATTTTTTCAAGTAAAGGATCTCCGAGGAAAAACGCATCATACACCCGTTTTTCCTTTTCATAAAGCGCTAAGGTTTCCAGTTGATGTTCCGTTTTCTCAACCGTATTTTGCCAAGTGGAATTATCGCCGAGATTACGCCCTATTAACTGCTGTTTTAAAAGATCTTCAAGATGTTGCAATTCCTTTTCCTTAGTATCCTGCACAGCATTTTGTCTGACATGGTCTTTCTCCGCTCGACTTACTTCTGTCAATTGCTGGATATGTTTGGCATTCCATGAATTGTATTCTTTTTCAGCTTGCTGCAAGGCTTTTTCCAGATTATTCACATTTGTGGGAAGCCCGGTTGCAAATGGATGTTCCAACGCGCCACACAGCGGGCACGGTTCTCCGTTTTTTAAATGGTTGCGGTGCTGCTCTAGACTGGCTTGAAGTCTTTTGTTTTCCTGTTGTAGCTGTAACTTTTCCCGTTCTTGCCCATAACGCTCTTTATTTGATTTTGAAAGTTCAATTTCTCGTGGAAGTGCTTGCAACTGCTTGTGGAGTTCCTCTTGTTCCGTGCTGGTTTTTGCCAGATTTGCAGTTGTAACGTTTATTTTTTCTTTGAGAGATAAGGCAATGGTTAGGTGTTTGATATCTTCCCGAAGGCGCTTCTTTTCAGAATCAGCTTGAAATAGATCAATCGTTTTCAAATCGTTTTCTAAGGTTTTTAGGGTGTTTTCTGATTGGTTTAGCTGGTTTTTAAGTCTGACACAATCACTTTTTATATCCTGTCCTAATGTGAAGCCGGTTTCTCTTACCGTGCTTTTAAACTGTGCGGTCAGCGCTTTGTGTGCATTCAGTTTTTCCTGCCGTTCTTGCTGTAGCTTGTCCACGCGCGCAGCAAATTGTTGCAGGGCATTTGCGATACTTTCAGTTGGTGTTTCCTGACCAATAAAACTTGTAATTGTTGTATATAATGTTTTTTTATATTGTGCCAATTGCTGTGCTTGTTCGGTATTGCGCTTTTCTTCTACAAGCAGTTCTTGTTGCTTTTCATGACATTGATCCCATTGGGTTATTTGCTGGGCATGAGGTTCTACCTTTTCATGATTTCGAAGGGAAACACCCTGATTTTTATCAAAATAAAGCAGTTTTTGACCTTCTTTCTCCCGTTTTTCTTTAACGTTCGCTATTTCTTTTCCCTGTTTGACCAAGGATTGCTTTAACGCTATTTTTTGCTGAAGCGTTTCAATATCTCCAGATAAAGGTGCGATAGATTGCTCATGCGCGGCGAGTTCTTCTTTATATTTATTACAAAGTTCTGGTTCTAAGAGTTCGGCGGTTTTTATGGAAATGGCAACTTGTTGTTCTTTTATTTCCTGATTCTCATGTTTATATTTTTCAAAGGCCAGTTGACCCAAACGGCGGTAGATTCCAGTTCCCGTAATTTTTTCCAGCAGTGCCCCGCGCTCGTCTTTTTTGGCCTGTAACAATTGGGCAAATTCGCCTTGAGCCAGCACTACCGACTTGATAAACTGGTTGTAGTTGAGGCCTATCAGTTCCTCGTTTTTCGCTGGAATATCAGATTTTTTAAGAGCGAAAAGCCCATCGGTATCCGCATTGGCGAGTTCCATATCATAATCGCGCAGGTTGCCGTTCCGGTTGGTAGAAATGCTCCATTTGGAAATAAAGCTTCCGTTTTTACAAGAATAGGTCACTGCTGCGGAAGCTTCTTTTTGGTTTCTGGTCAAAAGCGCACCGGTAGCTATGATTTCATTCCGTGTGATGCGGCCAAGTCTGGGCACTTGATTGAAGAGCGCGAGTGAGATAACGTCAAGAATAGTACTTTTTCCGCTCCCGGTGGGGCCGGTTATTGCAAAAAGCGCATTGGTCTTAAAGGGTTCTTTTCTGAAGTCAATTTCATGTTTTCCGCGCAGCGAATTGATATTTTCAAACTCAATCTTTAAAATTTTCATGCGAAATTCTCTTTTTGGGCGATTTCCAACAACTCATCAAATGCGCTTAAGATTTCTTGTCTTGTCTGAGGTTCATACTCGTGCTGATCTATACATTTCTGAAAGACATCTTTGGGCTCCAGATCTTCCAACTGCGTATTTTCCGCATAGAGTTGGGATGCACTGCCCAGTTTTTCCACAAAAGTTGCCCGGTGCTTTACGATCTCGTAACCCGCCATCGAAAAACCGGTAACCATATCATCAAGATCAATGATTTTTGTAGCATTATAGCGCTCTTCTTTCAGCTCGATTTCTAACAAGGAATCCAAACCGATGTGCGTTTGCAGCGCATTCAGCTTTTCGCGCAAGCGTTCCAAAGAACCGCTCATTTTCAGCAATTTTCTAAAATTGGGAACGGCGATGCTTTCGGGCGTCCATGAATTATCGGTATTCAGCAATAAAACCCGCTTGTCATCGCTGCGCTCACTAAAGGACAATGGCAATGGCGAACCGCTGTAATATGCGGAAACTTGGGCGTTGACGCGTTGTGGTTTATGAATATGCCCTAGCGCGATGTAGTTAAAATGATCGCCAAACTGGCTCGCACTGAATGCCGCCTGATTACCTATTTGTATATCGCGCTCACTGGCGGAAGTCTCAATGCCCGCTGTAAATAAATGAGCCATGGCAACAATGGGAATCTCCGGAAATTTCTCATGGGCCAACTCTGCAACTTCTTCAAACGTGCATTTGATCCCTGCCCGCATTTGCTCTATACGGTCTTCGTAATTGCTGCCCTGCGTGGTTTTTCTCAAATCTGCATCGCGTAAATAGGGGAGTGCGGCGACTACAAGTTCAAGTTCGCCGTTTTTTGAATATATGGGGATTAGACAATCGCCCAATTTCTCGGGCAGGCCGCCAATAACGTGGACGTTCAAAGCTTTCAGCAGTTCGCGTGGGGCGTTGAGCATATCGGGCGAGTCGTGATTGCCGCCCGTAATTATAATGGTACAATCCAGATTGCGCAATTTCATGAGCGTCCTGTAATATTGCTGGCGCGCTTCCGAAGACGGATTGGCCAAATCAAAAAGATCCCCTGAAATAAGGAGCAGGGAACTGTTTTTTTGCTGAATTAAATCATATAACCAGTTGGCAAAAAGGTCAAAATCCTCAAAAAGATCATGTTTATGGAGTTTTTTACCAATATGCCAGTCTGCGGTGTGGAGTATATTCATGCTCAAAGTTCTTCGGAAATGGGCAAGTTACGAATAGCCCATAAATGCTAGGGGGTTGTAATAGAATAAAGTGTACAGAATTGACAATGTTATTTTGTGCAGTAACAAGGCAAAAAACGCAGCTTTAGCCTTAGCTAAAGAGAGGCATTTTAACCTGCCTACCGGCAAAGGCAGGCGAAGTTAGTGTGCACCTGCCTGTCGTGCCTTGGCAGGCAGGTAAGAACAAGTCAAAATGTATTGATTATTTCATTACAAGCCCTACAGGGATCATAGATTAATCCGATTAATTACCATAAAACAGACGCAAAAATAGCTGAAAAATGGCCATTTATGTTTAAAAAACGGCAATTTTCATGTATTTATTAGGGCTCTTCGGAAAGATCTTCTATACGATTTTCATCAAAGGCCGACGGTAAAATCTTCGGAATATAATGAATTAAAAGTGGGAGCAAAATACTACCGCCCGGAAGCAAAAAAATAGCCAAGGAAGGCACGCCTTTGCAGATATCGAGGAGTTGTGTCTTCACTTTCTTACGCTCGTCCTTGTTCAAGTCTCTATAAGTAGCTTTTCCCAATAGCATTACCAGATCTTTGCTGCCCACAACTTCTGTAAAGATTCGTTTTTTATTTCTCAAAATAAGGGTACGCACCATAGTACTGGTCTGATCATAAAAATGTTTTAATGGATGCGCAGTGTTGAAAAATGGAATTGAAGTTCGGTTCTTTTCTATAAAATTGTTTAGATCATTATGCGTCTGCAGGACAAAATGTGCTGGCAGATCAAGCGAATCTGCCAGTTTGAACATAAAGTGATCCTGTTTTTCTTGCCATTTGAGATCATTCCAAAATATAAGGCTGGAAACATCCAAAATATACTGTTTTTCAGTGATTTCAGAATTTTTTTCAAAAGCAAGAGAATCTAAATTTGGCACTCTTTCCACCGTATTTTTATGATAGCGCAGCGATTTTTCAAAAAGATCGAGCAACAGATCATCCTGTTTGCTTTTCACCTTTTGGATCTGTATAGAAATAACCTGCCCGTTTCTACTTGTTCTTTTGCTCGCCCACTGCGTTGAAAATA